>NZ_QSQO01000022.1:370-43760 GCF_003436775.1 Collinsella sp. TF11-5AC | reverse complement strand
CCCCCTCCGCGAACCTAATCGACTCGATCCAGGACCAGTGCGCCCGGGTCCAGTTGCCCTTCCTGCGGCCGGTGGGCGTCCTCTCGTCGAAGACGAGCCCGTGCCTTAGCAGGAACTTGGAGAGCCGCTGCTTCGAGCGCGAGAGGTCGTCCCTCGCGTCCTCGAGCGCCCTGGTCAGGTCGCGGGCGGCCTCGCACTCGTCGTCGGGGACCCACACCTCGACCACGTTGCCGACCGACAGCATGCGGGCGAGGAACTCGGCGTCGTTGCGGTCGTTCTTCCTGCGCCTGTCCGCGCTGGGCTTGATCATCTTCGAGACGGCGCCGACCACGCAGTCGACCCCCAGGCCGGAGAGCCTCTTCTGCAGGTCGAAGCCCGTGACCCCGGACTCGTACACGCACCTGGCCCCGGGGTCCACGGAGCGGACCCACTCCGCGACGGCGCCGGCGTCGTAGCCGAAGGTCGCGGCGCGCACCTCCCCGGTCATGACGTCGAGGGAGACGGCCTTTATCGAGCGGGCGTGGACGTCGAGGCCGACGAAGGTGGTAGTATCGAGCATGGGAGCCCCTTCCATGAATGCGGCGTGGCCGCCGCGGCTGAATTAGACACTCACCATTGTCGGCCTAATCCGCGGTCTTTCATGCAGCAGGGGCTCTCAATGTTTTATGTCCTGCTCATATCGTCTCTGCCGGCAGTTAGGGACAGTCCCCAAGTGCCGGCTTTAAAAGTGGCGGCGGATAGCGTCGACCATGCCTTGGGGCGTGGTCTGGCCGAGCACATCGGCTGCGACGTCCGCGTCCATAAAGATATTCATGAGCGCTTGCAGGGCCTCGACCTGGCCGCCCGGCTCGGCAATACCCAAATTGATGACGATCTGCGCCGGCACGGGGGCACCCATGCCGGCCATAGCATTGAACGTCACGGGCGCGGCGGGCTTTACCACCGCGATATAGGGCTTGGCCACAAACCCCGGGTCGGTGTGTGGGATGGCGATGTTGGCCGCCGGCATGGCAAGGCCCGTGGGATAGGCATCCTCGCGCGTGCGGACGGCGTCGAGCCAACCGGTGCAGATGTAGCCGCGTGGGGCAAGTTCGCCTTCGAGTCGCGCAAACACCTCGGCGGGCGTCGCGCACTCCCAATCAAAAAACACCAGCTCAGGCGTAAACAGTGCTTCGTTATCCGCCATACCGTCCTCCAAAGTTGCATGAGGGCCACAATGCTCAATATGATAGCGAAACGGGGTATGCAAGGTTAGCCGAGGATCCCGATGAGCTCGAGTGCGCGCGCGGGCGTCAAGCATACCTCGGGCATCGTCTCCAACATGCGTCGGTCGCTCGTGACTACGTAGTCAACATCCGCCGTATCGCCCGAGGCGATAATGAGATTGTCCTCGAGGTCCGGCATACGCTTGCCAAGCATGCGTGCCATCTCGCACTCTGCCAACGAAAGTGGAGAGGCCGTTGCTACCTGCATCATATGCTCGATGCAGGCCCATGACGCCGAGGCAAACGACACGCTAATCCCGTTCGCATTCCGCCGGGCTAGACGCCGAGGCAAAATGTAGAACACATCCTTTGCCGTCGTGGGCGCATAAAGAAGGTCGATCTTTCCCGCCTCGGCCAGTTCAACCAATCTCTTCGCTTCGTCGAATGCCCCCTCTTGCAGGTAATAATCGAGCCAAACGTTCGTATCTACAAGCAGGCGTTTTGCCTCGATCATCGGCAATTCGCCTCGATGTCGGCAATCATCGCGTCATACATATCATCTCGTACGGCATCCCAGTCTTCCGCAGATGATCCACCTGGCGCAAAATCCGAAGCGCTTAGCCCCAACGAGGAAAAAGCTAGGCCACACCCCTGCTCGGCCAGGCTCTCCGCACGGGGCGCCTCGCGCTTATCCGCCACCATAAATCCCGGCAACGTTTGATGCTCGACAAGATAGGCCCAAAGCGCACGAATAGCATCGCTCGCCCCCAATCCATTGCGAGTTAGGACCGCGTCGCCACCAGCCTTGAGCATAGGATCGATTCGCGTGTTGAGCTGCACCGTTGCTGTACCCATAGCGGCTCCTCTCTATCTGCTAGCAGTATAGCAAACATGAAAGGCCACGCAAAAGGGCCCCGCCCGCACACGGACGAGGCCCTATCAGATTTCTTGGTTCTGATGAAGCTTTTACATCTCAAGGAAACCAAGGAGACCCTTTTTCAAGCGACTAGCGCGCCGGGTCAACTGCCACCTTGCCGTTCTCCAGCACGTGGATGCGACCGTCGGCAAGCATTTGCACGACCTCGGGATACAGTACATGCTCGATCGCGTGGATGTGCTCCTCGAGCGTGTCGACGTCCCAGCCCTCCTCGACAGCCAGCGCGCGCTGGGCGATGATGGGGCCGTTGTCGTAAATCTCGTTGGCAAAATGCACGGTCACGCCAGTTACCTTGACGCCGCGCGCAAAGGCATCGTCAATCGCATGCGCACCGGTAAAGCTCGGCAGCAGCGCCGGATGCAAATTGACCACGCGATTGGGAAACGCCGCCAGCAGAGGCGTGTGCACCATACGCATGTAGCCGGCCATGACCACATACTCGCAACCGCGTTCGAGCAGCTCATGCGCGATGATCTCGTCGGCGGCAATAGGGTCGGCATAGACGTCCTTGGAAAGCGTGAGCGTCTGGATGCCCGCGCGCTCAGCGCGCTGCAAACCCTTAGCCGAAGGACGGCTCGACACCACAAGCTCAATCGAAGCGTTGAGCTTGCCGGCGGCGATCAGATCGATCAGCGCCTGCAGGTTGGTACCCGAACCGCTGATGAGCACACCGATCTTGAGCGGCTCGTCCGTATCGGTGCCGGTCGGACGGGTATAGGGCACAAAGTCCAGGCCCTTGGCGGCAGCCATCTGCTCGTTAGCGCTCATCGGAGTACACGACCTTACCGGAACCCTCGACGCACTCGCCCACGCGGAACGGCTTCTCGCCCAGCGCGACCAGGGCCTCGGTAACCGCGGCCTCGTCCTCTGGGGCGACGATCAGGCACAGGCCAACGCCCATGTTGAAGGTCTTGCACGCCTCGTTGGGCGCGAGCTCGGCCTGGCGCGACACGTAGGTGATGACGGGCGGAACGTCCCAACCCATCTCGGCGCCGTTGCGGGTGACCACGGCGTCGACGTCGTCGGCGAGGGCGCGGTTGAGGTTCTCGGTGATACCGCCGCCGGTGATGTGAGCAATTGCGTGGACCGGAGCACCACCGCGCAGCAGCTCAAGAATCGGCTTCACATAAATGCGCGTGGGGGCCAGCAGGGCGTCTGCCAGCGATGCGCCGCCGAGCTCCTCGAGCGGACGGCTCAGCTCCTCGGCCTTAGCGGCGGCCTCGGGCGTGCCCGGCTTAATACCGTCGACGCCGATGACCTTGCGCACGAGCGAGTAGCCGTTGGAGTGCACGCCGGTGGAAGGCAGGCCCAGAATCACGTCGCCGGGGCGGACGTTTGCGGGGTCGAGCATCTTGGGACGGTCGACGACGCCCACGGTAAAGCCGGCGAGGTCGTAGTCGGCCGGAGCCATGACGCCCGGGTGCTCGGCCATCTCGCCGCCCACGAGCGCGCAGCCCGCGAGCTTGCAGCCGTCGGCAACACCCTTGATGATCTTTGCCATATGCTCGGCCTCGATGTGGCCAATGGCAACGTAGTCCAGGAAGAACAGCGGCTCAGCGCCCGAAGCCAAAATGTCGTTGACGCACATGGCGACCAGGTCCTGGCCCACCGTCTCGTGACGGTCCATGATCTGGGCGAGCACGAGCTTGGTGCCGACGCCGTCGGTACCGCTGATCAGAATCGGGTCTTCCATATCCTTGAGCGCGGCAGCCGAGAACAGGCCACCAAAGCCGCCGATGCCGCCGATAACCTCGGGGCGATTGGTGTCCTTGACCATCTGCTTAATAGCGTCAACGGCGCGGCCGCCCTCGGCGGTATCGACGCCGGCATCCTCATACGTCACATGCTTGCTGTCGCTCATCTGAGCCTTCCTCTCCCACTACCGTCCGCCGCCCGGGCGCCAAACGGTGCTCATAGTTGCGTTCATTTCGGCGCGCGCCATAACAACGCGCGCCGCTCAATCAACAAAACAGCAGGTGAAACCTACCAAAATAAACCTGTCCCTAAATGGCCGGTTTTAGGCCTCGCCGTGCTCCTCTTCCCAGCTGCGGTCGTCGTATTTCTCGACCACGGCGTCGTCGTCAAAGTGCAGCGGCTTGTCCAGGTTGCGGGGCTTAAAGCCCTCCATAAACTTATCGCGGCCAAAGCTCTCTGGAATCGCCACGGGGTAGCGGCCGGTAAAGCACGCATCGCAGTAGCCGCCCTTGGGCATGACCTTAAGCAGGCCCTCGACCGAAAGGAAGGCCAGCGAATCGGCGCCGATATACTCGCAAATCTCGTCGACCGTCTTGTTGGCGCTGATAAGCTGCGACTGCACGTCGGTATCGATACCATAGAAGCACGGCCAGATGACCTCGGGCGAGTTGATGCGGATATGAATCTCCTTGGCGCCGGCGTTGCGCAGCATCTTGACGAGCTGCACCATGGTGGTGCCGCGCACGATGGAGTCGTCGATGACGACCAGGCGCTTGCCCTCGATGTTGTCGCGCAGCGGGTTGAGTTTCATACGCACGCCCATGGCGCGCAACTCCTGCGTAGGCTCGATGAATGTACGGCCCACGTAGCGGTTCTTGATGAGGCCCTCGCCAAAGGGAATACCGCTCTCGTGCGAATAGCCCTCCGCGGGCGGCAGGCCGGAGTCGGGCACGCCGATGACCAGGTCGGCCTCGACGGGCTCCTCGTGCGCCAGCTGACGGCCCATGTCGTAGCGGCAGGCATAGACGCTCTTGCCGTTCATGATGGAATCGGGACGGGCAAAGTAGACCTGCTCAAAGATGCAGTTAGCAGGCTCTTCGGCGGCAGGCACGCCCTGCTCGGACACAAGACCCTCGGCGCTGATGCGCAAGATCTCGCCGGGACGGACGTCACGGACGTACTCGGCACCCACGATGTCGAGCGCACAGGTCTCGGAGGCAACGACCCAGCCGCCGGCACGGGTGACATGGACGGCGGAGTCGACCGTCGCGGCGCCGTCTTGCGAGGGCAGCTGCGAAACAGAAGCAGCGTCGGCCTGATCCAGGCCCTCGTCCACGAGCTTGCCAAGCACCAGCGGGCGAATGCCGTGAGGATCGCGGAATGCGTAGAGCGCCTGCTCGTTGATGAGCGTCATGGCGTAGCCGCCGCGCACGAGCTCCATGGTCTTACGAATGCCCTCGCGCAGATGGCCTGTACGCTGAGTAAAGTAGCCGATAAGCTTGGTCGCGACCTCGGAATCCGAATTGGAGAGGAACGGCACGCCCAGCTCGATCAGCTGGCGGCGCAGCTCGTCGGTGTTGACCAGAGTGCCGTTGTGAGCAAGCGCGATAATGACGCTGTTGATGGTAGAGAGATGCGGCTGCGAGGCTTCCCAGCTCTTGGCACCGGCGGTGCCATAGCGCACGTGGCCCACGGCCAGCTGACCGGAGAGCGTCGACAGGTCGGCGTTGGAGAACACGCGATCGAGCAGTCCCAGGTCCTTGCGAACCATAACCGTGCCGCCATCACCCACGGCGATTCCCGCCGATTCCTGGCCGCGATGCTGTAGCGCGCGCAGACCAAAGTACGTCAGTCGAGCCACGTCGCGATCGGGCGCCCACACACCAAAAATGCCGCATTCCTCATGCAGCTGGTCGGAGTCCGGATCATACGTCGACATGGCGTTCACCTGTCCCGCGGCACGCTCGGCCGCGCGGATGGTTTCTTGAGACATGGCATCCCCTCAGAGCCTCGTATTTTGGCGTTACCCGCCTTATTATACGCACGGTGCGACGCGCTCCTCAGCGCATGAGCAGCGCTTTTTAAAAGCCCACCGAGCTAATAATCCGTTTTGCGGCCAAACATTTTATCGGTCTGTCCAGCGCAAGCGCCCGCGCCCCCAGATGGCCGCCGCGTCCGCCGTTGGGGATTACAAAGTTGCAATTGGGACGTTCGTCCTGTCTTTTGGCAGGTCGGCGACGTATCCTTATAACCGACAACAAAGCGAGAAAGGTTCTGTATGGATCGAAACGAACTCGACCCCAGCGTCCCCAGCGCCACGGAGGTCAAGAAGATTCCCCTCATCATTAAGGTGTACGCCGTCCTGTGCATCCTATCCGGCGTGGGCACACTCCCGTCGGTCGCTGCCTTTATGTGGCAGGTCATCACCGCGCTCATCAACGGCAACGCCGCCGAAAAGCTCGGCGACAATATGCTGGTCTCGGTTGGACTCATCGTCGCCGGCATCATGCTCTCTGCGGCAAGTGCCGTCATCCTGATCATCTTTGGCCTGGACCTTATCAAAAACCAGCGCCGCAACGCCGCTCGCCTGTCCTATATCCTTATCGCGTTTACCGTCGTCGAGCTTTTGGTTGACGTGATGCTCCAGGGCATCGGGCCCTTCTTGCTTCGCCCTGCCATCCAGCTCGGCATCCTCGTCGCGCTTTCGGCCACCGTCGACCCCACGCTGCGCCAGGAGCGCGAGCTGCAACGCCGCCTGCAGGAGATGCTCGATCGCGACGCCGCCGCCGAGGGCATGCTCGGGCGCGATGAAACCGGCGAAGGCTACATCAAGCTCAACTACTTCAACCTGTTCTGGGTATTCTTTGTCTGCTGCATACTCGGCCTGATCGCCGAGGACATCTGGCACATGACGGTCGACGACCCGGGCGTCTACCAGAACCGCGCCGGCATGCTGTTTGGCCCCTTCAGCCCCATCTACGGATTTGGCGCCGTGCTCATGACCATGGTGCTCAACCGCTTCTACAAAAAGAACCCCATCATTATCTTTTTGGTGAGCGCACTGCTCGGTGCAAGCTTTGAGGTGTTCGTGGGCTGGTTTATGCAGACCTCGTTCGGTGTGGTCTCGTGGAGCTACTCGCATATGAAGCTCTTTGGCATGCCCGATCCGCTCGCCGTCCTTACCGGCGGACGTACCTGCACAGGCTTCGCCTGCCTGTGGGGCCTGGGTGGCCTCATCTGGATCAAGCTGCTGCTGCCGAGGCTGCTCAAGCTCATCAACATGATTCCGTGGAAGAGCCGCTACTCGGCTACTGTCATCTTCACCATCATTATGCTGGTCGATGGCGTTATGACGCTGCAGTCGCTCGATTATTGGTATCAGCGCGTCAACGGCACGGAACCGGATATTCCCGTTGCGCAGTTCTACGGCAAGTACTTCGATAATGACTTTATGGAGAATCGCTTCCAGAGCATGACCATGAGCCCCAAGAATGCGACGCGCGTGTAGCACCCACCGCGCCCAAAACGCAAAACGCCCGCCGGTATCACACGTACCGGCGGGCGTTTTTATAAACGAGCCTTCTATCGACGCAAGCCTCTACGCCTCGCGCTCGACCTCACTCACGCATTCGTTCTTGATGGTGCCAACGAGCGCCTGCAGCGCATCGACCACGTGCGGGCGAATGTCCCCGCCGATGAGCACGAGCATGATGTCGTCACCTACGGCAAGCTCGCCGCTTGCCAGCCACACGCGCACATAGCCGATACCCGGCATCGCGCGCGCGGCCTCGATAGCAGCCTGCACCTTCTGAGCATCGAAGCCGAACATCATGCCGCCCACCTTGTGGCCTGGCGCCACGCCATCGGTCTCGACACCGCGCGCCTCGGACTTGGGAGTCGCGCGCACCACACCGTTATGTGTCAGATACATACCGCACGCAGGTGCCGACGAATCGGCCTTGGCCTCGCGAAGCCAAGCATCAATCGAAGGCATCGTTTTGCCGTTCTCAAGCATCATTTCTCCCTTACCGTCATCGAGTAGCCAATTTGGAACGGGGCTTTTTTAGCTACTCTCGAACAACTTATTCCTCGACCGGTGTGAGCACCATGACGGCACGCGTGTTGCTCAGCGATAACGAACGACAGGTCACAAGCGTTACGACCTTGGTTGCCGAAGCAGCACGATCGGTGGCATCACTCGCCACGGCAGAGGCACCGTCAAGCATCTCGGACAGGTAATTTTTCAGTCCGTCATCGCCCTCAAAATTGGGCGTGCGCGCCTTGGCATACGTGTCCTCGACAACTTTGGTCGCCAGCGGTCGCAGCTTATACGTAGCATCCCGTGTGATGTAATACACAAACTCAATGCTGTCGAACGTCGCCTGGTCGGTGGTGTCCGAAATCACATTGAACATCGATCCGTCGTTCATATGGTGGCCGTAAATCGTGGTCTGCTGGTCGACCATTCCCGGCGCGGTGTCATCACTATCCAAGAAAATGGCACCGGACGCGTTAGATGTACCGTCAAACAGCGTGTTGAGGTATTTGGAGTTGTTGTTGGTCTGCACCACGGGATAGTTGATGTTGGTTCCCGGCACATAAATCCAACCCACAATCTCGGGGTTTGTCTGAGCAAGCGCATCGAAGTCGATAATCGGCACGCCGCTGGCGTCCTTATCGCTTACATATTGCTTCTCGATTTTCTGGTACGAATCGCTCGCCTGCTTATAGCCAATCTGAGCATTGATAAAGATGGCAGCGGCGGCGACAATCAGACCGATGCCCACGATGATGAGCAAGATGGGAATGATGGATCGGCGTTTCTTACGCGGCTGCTCGGCATAGTTGGACGGCGCGTCACTCAGCTGCCTCGTCGTCCGAGCCTGCTTCTTTGCCGTGCCATATGACGAAGGGCGATACGCAGCCGGCGTATCCTGGCGGCGATGGGACGTCGGCGTTACGGAACGCGGCGTGCGCGGCTGCTGAGGAGAGGATGTCCGACCCTGCTGTGCCGCATGGGCAGCACCCGGCTTCGACGGATCGGGAATCTGAGAAGCCTTGAATCGTTTTCCCTGATAGTCGGACATGGCTCTCCTTATACTGCGGTGAAACGGCGGAACGCCTAGGCGTCAGCCATCTCCTGCTTCATCTTCTCGATAACCTTGCGGTACTCGGGGTCGCATGCGCCCAAGATCTGCGTGGCATAGATGGCGGCATTCTTGGCGCCGTTGATGGCAACGCAGGCCACGGGTACGCCCGAAGGCATCTGCACCATCGACAGCAGCGAATCCATACCGCCCAGGTCACTCGTCTTCATGGGCACACCGATAACCGGCAGCGGCGTAAAGGCAGCCACGACACCACCCAGGTGAGCAGCCTTGCCGGCGGCGGCGATAATCACTTTGATACCGCGATCGGCGGCAGTCGAGGCCCACTCGTGGACCTTCGCCGGCGTGCGGTGTGCGCTCGCAATGACGAGCTCATAGGGCACACCGAGCGCCTCGAGCTCGGCGGTGCAGCCTTCCATAACACCCAGATCGGACTTGGAGCCCATGATGATCCCGACAACCGGCTTTTGATCTGCCATAAACAAAGACCTCCTGTTGAGAGCGGTGACGCGGCGAATCCGCGACCCTTAACTGCAAATAATTCAAGTATAGCCGCCGATGCTGATGTGTTCGGCGGGAGACGGAACGCTTTGCGAGATTAAGGCCGAAGGGTCGGAGCTTTCCGCCTACATTCAAAAAGCGTGCCCACCGTCCTTGGGTGGGACGGCGGGCACGCTTGCTTAGCTGTTGCTGGGGCTACTTAGCCTTGCTGCGACGATGGAAGAAAGCGCCGATTGCGGCGATGATGGCGCCAAGACCACCGACGGTCGCGACGGTCGCCGCCGTCTGGTCTCCGGTATTGGGAATCGCCGAGCCGTTCTTCTTGCTGCCCTGGGCCTTGTCGCCTGCGGGCTTGCCCGCCTGGTTGCCGCCGTTCGAGCCATTGCCGGAACCCTGGTTGCCCGAGCCGCCCTGGTTGCCGGAATCGGCATCCTTGAGGCTCTCAATGGCCAGCTTGAGCTGGCCATAGGCCGCCTGGATCTGGGTGTCGGAAGCATTCTCATCACCCAAGACGTCCTCGGCGTAGGTAATGGCATCCGTCAGGGCCTTGACAGACTCGGCCGTCTTGCCCCTGGTGTCAGTCTCCTTCGCCTGCTTGACCAGGGCCTTGAGCTGCTTCTTAGTCGGATTCTCGACCGGGGCCACCGGGGTCTTCTCGAGCGCGCCGCGGGCGCTCTCGAGCGCTCTGAGCGCCTGGTCGACCTCGTCCTGCGTGGCGTTCTCGTCGCTCAAGATGGCGCGGGCGCTCGCCAGGGCGTTCTCGAGCGCCGTCCAGGAGGCCTCGGTGTAGTCACCGGCCTTGAGGTCGCCGGCAGCAACCTCGGCATCAACCTTTTCGATCGCGGTAGCGAGATCATCCTTCGCCACCGGATCGAGGACGGCCGTACCGTAGAACTTGAGCTCTGCCATGCTGCAGTAGGCATCAACGTCGCCTCCGCCGGCGTGAATCACCTTGACGGTCACGTAGCGACCGCGCGCGGCGCCAAAGCTCATCTGTTTCCAGTCGCCACGGTCGGTGAGCACGCGGCCGTCGTTGTCGAAGGCGAACGTACCCATCGACGCGGCGGTGCCCATCTCATAACCGTCGGCAGTGTCGGAGACCAGTATCTCGGCCTCGAAGATATCGCCGTTAGTGCCGCCGTCCTGGCGCGGCAGGAATGTAACGTCGGTGAGATCGTAGTCGCGGCCCAGGTCGACACTCAGATACTGGGGCATACCGGTCCCATGGGCCCAGTCGCTGTGCCAAAGCGTCCGCTCGTCGCCGTCGAGAGCGTTGACGGCGTTGCTGCCCTCGTAGTCGGCCTCACTCGAGAAGCGGGCCACCTTGACGTTCTTGCGGTTCTCGGGCGTGTTGATGAGAATCTTCTCATCGACAGGGCGCATCTTGAGGCCGTCGATTGCCTTCTCGATCTTGACTGTGGCGTCTGCGACATCCTTCTTGCTATAGCTGCCTTGGCCGCCGTCGAGGAGCTTCTGAGCCGCCTCGACCGCAGTGGTGAGAGCTGCATAGGAATCCTTAGTGTAGACGGACTCGCTGTAGCCCGCGGCCTTGGAAAGCGCTGCCACGAGCGCAGAGGTATCGACACCAGCCTTGACCTCGACCTCATAGGATGCGGTCTTGGAGGGGTCGAGTACCGACGCCACCGTGATCTTTGCCTTGCCGGCCTTGTTGGCACGCAGGTAGTAGCTCACGCTATCGCCAGCCTGAACAGCGGAGACGCTTACCACAGAGGGGTCGGAGCTCTCGACCGTCACATAGGGGTAGCCGGCGCTCTCAGGCGTGGCCTTGGCGTCGACGAGCGTAACGTCGCCTTCAAAGAACTCGGTCTGGTTCTTGCCTAGCTCGACACCCTCGATGGCCTCGACACCCTGCGTGTAGTTGAAGTTGACCTCACGCAGTGTGAGCATCTGGTCACCCGATGCCTCAAGCGGCGTGACCTCGACCTTGGTCGCCTTCTTGCCCTTGTTCTCGGCAGAGAGGCCAAAGGCGTAGCGAGCCCGGAAGGAATCGTACTCCCCGCCCGCGAACTCTTGGGTCGAGCCATCCTCGAACGTCACGACAGCCTTGATCTTCTGCACGGTTCCGTTGCCACCGTTGCGGTTAACGACCTCGACACTATCGAGTTTCGACGGCGTCTTAAATGCGAATGTCATCGTGGTGGGAAGCTTCACGTAACTCGGAAGCTTACCCTCGCTGTCCCAGTTGCCGCTCCAGTTCCATAGGAACTCAAAGCCGTTGTCGCCCTCGTTATTATCGAACAGCGCGTTATAGCTCTTCTGCTGGATAAGTTTCTCGACGTTGGCCCCGTCGTCGGTCGTGAGCTCATCGTTGGTCATCGTGATGTTGAAGGCATCCTGACCGTACTCGGCGACCGTTGGCTGAGGAACATCCGGCATCGTCACCGTGCCGTCGCTCGCAAACTCAAGTGCGTCGCATGCCGGACCGATGAGCCAAGATGTCGAGGGCAGTTCGACCTTGCCGGCGGTCTTGGCCTTGAGCTTGAAACTCGCCACCGCGCCGGTACCGTTGTAGAGCTTGCCATCGCCGCGGTTGGCAAAGGCGAGATTGATAGTCTGCGTTCTGTCCGCGAACTGGACCTTCTCGCGAGACAGGTTCTCCATGCCGGCAGTCGAGCCGTCCTGCGCGATGCTCTCGGACACAAACTCGAACTGGTCGCTCTTGAAGTTGACGAGAGCGCCCAGGGCGTTGACGTTCTTGGCGTCGGCCGCATAGACATCAACGGTGATCTCATCACCGGCCTCGACCTCGGTCTTGCTCGGAATCACCGCGAGCGAACCTGCGAGCTTGCCCTTTTGTTTAGTGCCGCCGTCAAGACCCGCCATGGTGAACGAGTAATCGTAGACGTCGTAAACGCCGTTATCGTTGAGGTCGGCGAAGTGGTCGCGGATCTGCGAACCGAACGTCGGGGTATCGGGCTCGCGGTTCTCGAGGCCCAGATAGTTCTTCATGTTGGAGTAGTCTCCGTCGGAGATCGTGGCCTTGTTGAGGTTGGAGCCCACGGCGAAGCCATCCGTGCCGTCGGTCTTGTAGATGGCAATCTCGGACGCGGAGAAGAAATTGCCGACCGAGGCGAGCGGTGTCATGCGCACGTAACGGGCGGCCACGGTGCCGTCAAACGCTACCGTCTTACAATCAGCGGAACGTGCCCAATCGACCTCCTGGCTCGTCCAGTGGACGCCATCGAGACTCGTCTCAACACGCATCTTGGTCACAGTGCCGTTGCCGGCGTCATCGCGCGGATAGTACTCGAGCTTATCGAGCTTGTAAGCGCGTCCATAGTCAACGGTAAGCGCCTTGCCTAGATCGTTGCCACCGGAGTGGAAACCGCCGTCGCCCGACTGGAACTCATGGTCGAAGGCAAGCTCGGCCTTATGGCTGCCGTAAAGTGAGCCCTCCCAGGTGATTTCCTCGGCGTCGGGGACGTTCCGCCACGGATCGAGTGCGGAGTTCGCCTCGAGCACATCGCTCCAGGCGGAGTAACCCTCGGCGTTGCGTGAACGAATCTGGTAGGTGTGCTTGCTATTGTAGGCGAGGTCGGTGTGCGTGAACTCGGCCGCATCACCCACGGCAAACACAGTGCCGTCGACCTTAAGGTCGTAGGAGGTAGCACCATCGACCTTTCCCCAGGTGAGCTTGATGCTCGTTGGGGTCGTGACGTCCTCGGGGGCAGCAAGGTTCGTGGGTGCGGAGAGGTTCTCGTTGAGGCGATCGGCTGTGAGCGTGGCGTCGGCGTTCACGAAACCGCCCAGCTCAAGCGTCTGCGCCGCTGCAGCAACATCGGTCTTCGCGAACTTGACGTAGACCTTGGGGTTCGTGGTGATCTTGGTGTTGTTGAAGCTCTCGCCCTGCTCGGCCTCGGTGCCGTCCGCATCGCTGCCGTAGTGGTTGAGGTTGGGGGTCTCGCTGTAGAAGTAGACCGCCTGGCCGGCCTCGGGGGTCGCGGCGTCAAAGGCCTCCTGCGAGTCGACCTCAACCACGTTGAGTGCGGATCCGCCGTTCTTGGCGACAACGCTCGTGGGCTTGGCGGACACATTGGCCACGAAGGTCGTGGTGCGGTTGGAGTCGTAGCCGTTGTAGCCGCCCTGCGAGGCCTCGGCGGTAAAGGTCGCGGTGCCGCCTGCGGCCTTGGAGCTGTAGACGGTGCTCACATGCTCACCGTAGGAGATATTGTCGATCGTGCCGTAGGAATCGTCCTCAGTCGTGTTGTTTTCGATGGAGGAGCCGTCGTCCTCGTACTGCGTAAAGGTGCCGTCGCCCTCGGTGGCGAAGAACTCGACGATACGCTGACTGCGGTCGGTACCCTTGGTGTTGGTGTCGCTCACTGCCTCGGGGTTGTTGTTCTCGGCGTACATCGGCACGATAGCGTTGGCCTTCACAAACAGCGGCAGCTTCCAAAGCGGAGCCTCGTAGTTGTTGAGAACCTGGCCGCCGCGATACTGCTTACCCGAGAAGTAGTCGATCCAGATGGTGGGATTCTCGTCGGTGCCGTAGTTGGGGAGGTAGATCCCATTGCGAATGTCGTTGCCGTTCTCATCTGCCTGGGTATCCTGATACACCGGTGCCACTAGGAAGTTCTCACCGAACATATACTGGTACTGTGTCGAAGTGCTTGCGGCGTACTCGGAGTTGTCAGAAAGCAGCATGGCGCGGATCATGGGCAGGCCGGCATCGCCGTTACCCGTGTCGATGTTGGCCGCCGAGGCCGCGCTCGTGTAGATATAGGGCATGAGCTGCGCCTTGAGCTTGAGGTAGAAGCGCGAGATGCCTGTGTAGGGATCGCCGTGCGTCATGGGCGATTTACGGTAGGTGCCCCAACCGTCCATGTCAAGCATAGAGGGCGTGAACGTCTTCCACTGGTAGTCACGCGCAGAGATGATGGGGTCGCCGCCAAAGATGCCATCCATGTCGGAGCCGATGTTGGGGTTGCCCGAAAGACTCTGACCGATATACGTGGGGATATGGAAGCGAATGTACTCCCAGTTACCGCCATACTGGTCTCCGGTCCAAATGCCACCAAAGCGCTGCGTGCCGGCCCAACCATCGAGCGTGATGATGTTGGGGCGCTTGTTAGCGCCGGTCGTCACCGTGTCATAAGCTGTCTTGATGCCATTGAGACCAAAGGAGTAGCCAGATCCAACCCAGGCAACGTCGGTCTTAAGGGTAGTGATGCCTCCCGTCTTGACCTCGGCGTCGAAGTCGCGAAGCAGATGCCACGGGGTCTCAGGGTTGCTGTCGGGCTCAAGGTTGGACTGGGTCCACAAGCCCGTGCTCACACCCTTGGAGTTGGCATACTCGGTGAACTTCTTAAGGTTGTCGACATTGGCACGCACAGCGTTAAGGCGGTCGGCCGAGCTCGCTCCGTCGGAGTTGACGCCGCCGGTCTTGTAGTAACCGTTCTGGCCATAGCCGGCGCCGTAGCCGTCGTTCGGCAGGAACCAGCCGAGCGGCATGTCGTTGTCCTCGTAGTCATCGATAACCTGCCGAGCAGAGAACTGGCGGTCGAAATCGGTCGCTTTCATGTTCTCGGTATCAACCGTAGGGCCCTCACCGTTGAGCGTCTCGGCCGCAAGTGTGCCGTCGAGCTTGTAGCCCGTCGACATGCCAGACTCGTACTTAACGTCGCCCTTCTCGCTCGAGGACTTGCTGCCCTTGGTCTCCCACTTCTTTTGACCCGAGGTCGTTGACCAGCCATCACGGTTATAGGCATTAAGATGACCAAGGTAGAACCCGTACTCGGGCAGCAGTACCGGGTTACCGGTCACCTTGTAGTAGTCCTGCAGCATCTCGGTTGCCACGTTCGAAGCGCCCTCGTTGGTCGCCACGAAGTAGTAGGCATCAAACTCATTCTCGCTGTGCAAAGTCGTGACCGTCGATGAGTCCGTGGAACCGAAGTCGTAGGAACCCTCTGCAAACGTGTTTCGGAGCACGCCGTAGCCGTCACTCGTCCAATAAAACGGGTTGGGCGAGGCAACGCCGCCATCGGTCCAGTTGTTCGTGTTGGAGATGGCGATCGTCTGGTTGGTGTGCAGGAAGCGTCCGTTCTGGGTGCCGCCGCCAAAGAAGTTCTCGGACTTCTCCTTGGCGAGCGTCTGGACGGTACCCTTCTTATCAAGGTCGAGGGACGCGGACTCGGAAACCACGACACGGTCGCCTGACTTGATACTCATCTTGCCAGTCGCCTTGTCCAGGATCACGGTCGCCTTTCCGCCGGTGATCTCGATAGTGTCGCCCTTGTCGGCAACCGTCGCACTCGGCTTGCTGTAGGTGTCCGAGGTATCGGGCTGAGCCTGGATTTTAGCCGTGTGGGACTTACTGCGCGGTGTGGCGTAATCGGAAAACTCACCCTTGGGGTCGACGTTATAACGGAAAATACCGTCCTCGAGGAACGTAATACGGCCCTTGATGCCGTCAGCGAAATCGATGTCGACGACATTCGAGGCAGACTGGGACACGGTCGCTGAGTCGACGCCCTTGAGTGGCGTGGCAATCGCCTGCTGGGGATTGGCAAACACGAGCGTCGCTGCAGTGGCAACGAGGACCGCGCTTCCCTTCACCCACCGTTTCGTAAAAATGGAATTCCTGCGCACCTGGTCTCCTTTCTTCCGAGATGCTGAGGTGCCGAGGACGCCCCCCGGCAGCATGGGAAAACGTATCAAACGGGGATGTTCGGTGCATTCCGCACAATGGGGCCACCCGTTACCAAGGGGCCAACTGGTAGTAACCAGATAGCCACCTACTAGGTCATATCAATATATGGGAGCACTTGCGCAACCAAGTTCGGAAATCCACCAGCGGCAGTAAAATGAGCGTCAACGGCAATGTGGGCTTAATAAGCCATACCAATTGGTTCTTCAGTCAAATACCAATCTAGCAAAAATGTACTGTTTATCTGGTATTACACAGACCATACCTTTCCCTCGGGAACTGGGCTTCGCGAAGTTTCCCGAGGGAAAGGCTCAGCCGCCACCCTGCGACCTACCGGGGATTGCCATGACGTACGTTGGCTGATTTGGTTTGGAATGAGATGCTGACGGTAGTCAATGGGCGCAACTGTCCCGGGTGCATTTCAAGATGCACCTAAATGTCTGCCTTTATCCTTATAGATTGTCCAGGTAGTCGTCGGCATCATAGGTAAGGCTATAGGCTTTATTCAGAATGCGCACGAGCTCCTGGGCATCGTGCTCGCCGAGCGCTGAGAGTTGTTTCGAGAGCGATGCCACACTCTCGGCATTTTTTTTCGCCGCGAAATCACGGCCTTCCTCGGTGATGCTCACCAGCACACGCCGACGATCGTTTGGATCGGTCCTGCGCTGAACGTAACCCTTGCTCTCGAGTGAATCCAAGATATGCGACATGCGCGCACGGGAGAATTTCAGCTTCTTGGCAATCTCGGAGGGAATGACGTCACCGTCAATACCCGATAGATACTGTAAAACCGGTGCCTCGCCCACACTGGCGCCGCCGGCAGCACTCAAGGATCCCTTGGCAAGGGAACGTGAGTACACGATCAGTTTTCGAGCGACGTCATCGTAATCCACTGGGGATATTGTCCTTTGCAACTCTAGAAGGGCCATAAAACCGTCATTTGCCGTACATTAGTTAACATTCGCAACAATTATTTATGATACCCCAACGCGGAAGTCTATTGCTCGTCCTTCTTGCGTCGCATAAGCTCCTCAACGTCGATACCCGCGGCCTCGAGCATGCGCTCGACATTCTTTTTGGCGTTGGTCGTGCCAACCTTAAGCACGATCGAAAGCGGAGTGCCCACCACTAGGCACACGATGCCCACGGGGACACCCCAGCCGGGGCCTCCCTGCATACCCCACATCCCCATCAAAAAGCCAATCGCCACGAGCGAATAGCCCAGGCGCAGCCAAACGTTGAGCCGCTGAATAGCATCGGTCTGCATCTTTGCCTCGCGGATCAAGTCGTCGCGCGAAAGGTCGTGTCCATGTTTCTCGTGCATATGGTCCTCCTCGTGCAAAGCGTGCATTATGCGCAAGTGCATCGTTTATCGAATACGTCATCTTTCAAGAGCAATATAGCGGGTGTCGTATAGGCGATGGAGGTCGCTGGCCATATTGCCCTTGAAGGGCGGCGTAAAATCAGAAGGCCGTGCGGTTGAGGCCGCACGGCCTTACAGGGGGTCAAAGGATGATGACTAGTAGCTCAGCGCCGGGTCGAAGAAACCAATAACAACGCCCACGAATGCGATCACAACGAGGATCAGCATCATGACTATGGGGTTGACCTTCTTCTTGGTCATCATGTACCAGCAGAAGATGATGAAGATCATCGGCAGCAGGTGCGGATAGATGCCGTCGAGCGTGTCCTGGAACTTACCGCCGCCGGGCAGCACCAGGTTGGGGCTGCAGGTGATGGAGACCCAAGTTGCGCCCACGGCACCGATGACCATGGTACCGACCATCACGATGGAATCGCGAAGAGCCTTTGCCTTGGGTCCGACCAGTGCCTCGACCGCCTTGCCGCCGAGCTCATAGCCTTGGTTGTAGGCAAAGCGCATGCCAAGGAACATGAGCAGGTTCCACACGACAATATAGAAGATGGCACCGAGCGGAGAGCCGCCGGTCGAGAGACCGAGGGCGATACCGAGCAGGATCGGGATCAGGGTACCGACGATCAGCGAGTCGCCAAGGCCGGCGAGCGGGCCCATGAGGCCGGCGCGGATGCCGTTGATGGCGTCGTCGTCGATGGCCTCGCCGTTTGCGCGAGCCTCCTCGAGGCCGGCGGTGACGCCGACAATCATGGTGCCGATCTGCGGCTCGGTGTTGAAGAACGCGGAGTAGGTCTGGAGGGCCTGCTTCTGCTCCTCGGGCGTGTCGTAGAGCTCCTCGACGATCGGAAGCATGGCGCACAGGTAACCGAAGGTCTGCATGTGCTCCTGCGAGAAGCAAGTCAGGTTGCCATAGGACCAGTTGCGGAACGACTTGGCAAGCGTTTTCTTAGAGAGCTTTTTCTTCTCTGCCATTAGATGTCCTCCTCTTCCTCATCATCGGAGCCCGAGGCGATAGCTGCCTTGGGAGCGTTTGCGAGGTCGATCTTGAGCGAAGCGATCTCATAGTTGATCAGGGCGAAGAAGCAGCCGATGCCGGCAGCGGCGATCAGGTTGCAGCCCATAACAGCGGACAGGGTGAAGCCGAAGAAGAACGTCAGAAAGTCCGTGGGCTTAGAGATGACCTGCTTGAGCAGGATGGCGATACCGACGGTAGGCAGCAGCGAGCCGACGGTGAACAGCGTCTTCATCGCGATGCCGTCCATGGGCATGTAGGTCTTCATGAGGTCGACCATGGCGGTGCCGCCCATGGTGATGATGAACGTCGGGAGGAACGAGCAGACGATGTGACCGATCCAAGGCAGAACGTTGTTGACCAGGTAGAGCTTGTGGAGATCGCCCTTCTCGAGCCACTTCCAGCCCATGCCCTGCCACACCAGGTTGATGGTGGCGGTGCCATAGAAGAGCACAGTGCCGAGCGTGCCGACGGCGGCACCGAGGGATGCGGCCATGCCGGCAGCCTCAGCGGAGGCGGGATCGATGCCCGAGTTCTTGATGGCGAGGATCGCCAGCGGGATACCGATATAGGACACGGCGCGGACGTCGGCGGAGACGGTTCCGCCGGGGGTCACGAGAGCGATGTAGACAACCTGGATGGCAGCGCCGACGAGGATGCCCGTCTGCATATCGCCCATGATGATGCCGACGATGAGGCCGGCGACCAGAGGACGACCCAGAGTGTAGTTGCCGATCGTCGTGCCGCCCATGCCAGGCAGTGATGCCAGGCAGGCGAACAGGCCGAACAGCGCGGCTTGGAATGCATTGATTGCCATGCTTTCCCCTTTCTTTATTCCTCAGCCCCTTTCACCAAGGGCTGTAGATACCAAAATGCGGCTGGCGCCTAACTAGAAGCCAAACTGACCGCGGAACTTGGGCCACTCACCGATGGACTTCTCCTTGATAAGGGCGAACTCGACCGTGTAGCCGGCGTTGGTGAGATCCTCGAGCGCCTGGGCCTCTTCCTGCGTGATCGACTGGTTGTTGCCAAGCTTGGTGGTGCCGGGACGATCGTTGCAGGGACCGACGATGATGCGGTCCATGCCGGGCTTAAAGCCAAAATCGACGAGAAGTTCCTTCATGTCGAGCGGGTTCTTGGTGATCAGGAAGTACTTGGTGTCGGACTTGAGAACCTTCTCGGAGACCTCCTTGAAGTGCTCCTTGGTCCACACGAACGTCTTCTTGCCCGAGGCACTCTTGTAGGCCTCCTTGAGCACGGGGTTGGACGCTGCAGCGTCGTTGACGGCGATAAGACCGTCGCAGGGATACTCGAGGGCCCAACGGGTAACGGTCTGTCCATGGATCATACGGTCATCAATACGGATGAACGAAATCATGCGTTCTCCCTTTCTTTATCACCGGGGGTCTTTCCTCTTAACCCCCGCTCCATCACGAAAATTTGGGCGGATGCGCTGCCTAGATGTCGTCGTCCTCGTCGTCGGCGTCATCGGTCGGGACAACGAGCTCGGACATACCGTTCTTGCCCTCCTGCAGCATCATCTGCTTGAGGGGATCCAGGTCCATGGTGGCAAGCCCCATCATGGCGGTCATAGCCATGGGCAGATTCATACCGCCGAAGGCAATGGTGTGGGCGAGCAAACCCTTCTCGGCCAGCGTGTTCATGGCATTGGTGAGCGGCGATCCGCCCAGGATGTCACCAAGCAGGACAACCTCGTCATCGGCGGTAACGGGAGCGAGCATCGCCTTGACGTTCTCGACATACTCGTCAGCGCCCATGCCGTCCACGAGACTCGTCGACAAGATGTTCGGGGCGTCATTGCCGAGCATCTTGAGGACACTGTGCAGTCCGGGAGCGAGCGTTCCGTGACTGACCATTACCAGATACCGCATGCGGTCTCCTCTCGACCTGCCGTGTGTCGCACGGCTTTGCTTTTTGCTGAGATTATTGTTGCGCCGGGGCATGTTCGGTACAAGAAAATAGTTGCGAACGGCAACTATTCATCGGTTAACGGTAGCAACTATTTTTGTGCCTAAATTATTTTTTCTTCTAATTATTTTTAAAATAGCAGGTAGATTGCCTGATAAATGTTTTATGTTCCTTATGCACCATACATACCAGCAAGAATCGGGCCTGGCATCTCCGGTTTGCCCCGCAGTGTCAGACCATGTCACGTACGCCCACGACATGGAGGTACCCCATGGATATGATCTCGTTTCTCGCCTCCGAACCCTTCGACCGCAGCGGTGATACGCCGCTCTATGTCCAGCTTAAACATCGAATCGCTCTGCTTATCGCCAGCCAGGCGTTCGACACCAAGACGCCGCTGCCACGCGAGCTCGAAATCTGTGAGCGGCTGGAGTTATCGCGCGCGACCGTGCGCCGTTGCTTCCAAGATCTCGTCATCGAGGGGCGCGTGGTGCGCAAGCGCGGCCAGGGCACGTTCATCAAGCCCCAAACTTCAGCACCCGGCATCGACCTGGCCCTGAATTTCAGCGCGCGGATGCGCGAAGCGGGACGGGTTCCGAGCTCGCAGATTCTCGCCTTTTCAAGCATACCGGCCGTCCGCGGCATCGCCTCCGGGCTCAAAGTGCCCGAAGGGACACCCGTCTGGGAGATTCGCCGCCTGCGTCTCGCCAACGACAAACCCATGGAGCTCAACTACGTCTATATCCCCGTGTCACTTTGCCCCGAGCTCACGCGCAAAGACGTGGATGGCTCGCTCTACGCCTACATCGCGGAAAAGACCGGCATCCTGCCCGCAAGCGTCGATGCCGTCTACGAGACGGTCAACCTCGACAAGCATGAGGCGCGTCTTTTGGGACAGAACACCGGTAAGGCGGCGATGCGCATCGTGCGTTCGACCTACGACAAGACGGGAACCCCGTTCGAGGTGGGCGTGCTCATCAGCTGCGACGGTCAGGCAAAGCTGCACGTGCACATCGCCGCCGACAAAACAACCTTCACCGCCACAGCCCAATAAATCCAAAACGTGGGCGCCGTCGTTCAAACGAACGACGGCGCCCACACTCACTTTTTATTCAGCCCTAGTCATCGCGCAAAGCCCCTTCGGCAGCACACGGTGCAACCGAGTCACCGTAGGCCGGGGCGGAGGGGGCTGAGTTTCTCACTGAGCGACTCTGCTTGCAGCCGGAGCGAAGGGGGAAACTCAGCCCCCCGCCCCGGCCGGCCAGCTCAACCTACACCGTGTGCTGCGGCAGGTCCTGCAGGGCGATGACGTCCATGCCCATGTCGTTGGCGCTGCCGTGACCCTGCTGGTCCTCGCGCACGGCCTCGATGGCACTCACGTACGTGTTGGCCGCAGACATCGCGGTCACGCAAGTCACGCCGCGGCGCACCGCCTCGGTACGCAACAGATAGCCGTCGCCGCGCGAACCCGGGCCATACGGCGTGTTGATGATCACCGCAATCTTGCCGTCGGCGATGAGGTCACCGATGTTGGGGCGCTCGCCGTCGTGCGGGCCGCTAATCTTCTCCACGACCTCGCAGGTCACGTTGCCGCCGCGCAGCACGCGCGCCGTGCCCTCGGTGGAGCAGATATCAAAGCCCAGGTAGCGCAGGATACGCGCGACCGAAAGGATGTGGCGCTTGTCGCGGTCGCACACGCTAATGAACACCTTGCCGGCGCTCGGGTCGGGCAGCTTGTAGTCAATCGCCAGCTGCGTCTTGGCGTATGCCTCGGGATAGCTCTTGGCGATACCCATGACCTCGCCCGTCGACTTCATCTCGGGTCCCAGGATAACGTCGGCTCCCGGGAAACGGCCCCAGGGCATAACGGCTTCCTTCATGCAGAACCAATCGAGCTGACGCTCGTCGCTCGGCAGGCCCAGGCTGGCGATGGAATCGCCCGCCATGATGCGCGCCGCGCACTTGGCCAGCGGCACGCCGGTGGCCTTGGAGATAAACGGCACAGTGCGGCTCGCGCGCGGGTTTGCCTCGATCACGTAGACGGTCTCGCCCTTGATGGCATACTGCACATTGACCAGGCCGCGTACGCCCAGCGCCATCGCGATGCGGCGCGTGGTCTCGCGGAGCTTTGCCTGCAGGCTCTCGCTAAAGCTGAACGGCGGGATGCAGGTCGCAGAGTCGCCGGAGTGAATACCGGCCTCCTCGATATGCTCCAGAATGCCGCCGATGTAGACCTCTTCGCCATCGCACAGGGCGTCGACATCGGACTCAATCGCACCCTCCAGGAAGCGGTCCAGATACACCGGGTAGTCGGGGCTAATGCGCGCGGCCTCGGCCATGTAATCGCGCAGATGCTCGGCATCGTAGGCGATCATCATGCCGCGGCCGCCCAGCACATAGCTCGGGCGCACCAGCAGCGGATAGCCGATGTGCGCGGCCACGGCCTCGGCCTCCTCAAACGAGGTGGCCTGGCCCGCCGGCGGGTACATGATGCCCAGCTTGTCGAGCAGAGCGGCGAAGCACTCGCGGTCCTCGGCAAAGTCGATGGCATCGGGCTTGGTGCCCATAATGTTCACGCCGCTCTCCTCGAGCATGCGCGCCAGCTTAAGCGGAGTCTGGCCGCCGAGCGTCACCACGACACCGTCGGGGCGCTCGACATCGATAACGTCCATGACGTCCTCGTAGGTGAGCGGCTCAAAGTACAAGCGGTCCGAGGTGTCGTAGTCAGTCGAAACGGTCTCGGGGTTGCAGTTGACCATGATGGTCTCGAAGCCGCGAGCCGCCAGTGCGTAGCTCGCGTGCACGCAGCAGTAATCGAACTCGATACCTTGGCCAATGCGGTTGGGGCCGGCGCCCAGGATCATCGCCTTGGGCTTGTCCGCCGGCGTGGTCTCGTCGGGAGCCACGCACTTCTTGGCATCCGGGCTCGTGCGGTAGATGTTCTCGTACGTCTTGTAGTGGTACTCCGTGGCGCTCGAGAACTCGGCCGCGCAGGTATCGACCGTCTTCATGCTGGGAACCACGCCCAGACCCTTGCGATAGGCGCGCACAAAGCGCTCGTCCGAGCCGGTCAACGCGGCGATCTCGGCGTCGCTCGTACCATACTGCTTGAGCAGGCGCATCGCGTTGGCGTCGATATCCTCCACACGCAGGCCGCGGATGCTCTCCTGGACCTGCACCATGTCGTTGATGCGGTTGAGGTACCACGGATCGATACCGCAGATGGCGTGGATGCGGGCGATGTCCCAGCCACGGCGCAGGGCCTCGACCACAAAGAAGATGCGGTGCTCGGTCGGGGTTGCCACGGCCTGAGCGAGCTCATCGTCGCTCAGCTTGTCGGCACCCTCCTTGCCACCGGCACAAATGCCCTGATGCCCGTCCTCCAGTGAGCGCATGGCCTTGCCGAAGGCCTCCTCAAAGGTGCGGCCGATCGCCATAATCTCGCCCACGGCCTTCATGCGCGTGGTGAGCGTAGGATCAGTGCCCTTAAACTTCTCGAAGGCAAAGCGCGGCACCTTGACGACGCAGTAGTCGATTGTGGGCTCAAAGCAGGCGGGCGTTGCCTTGGTGATGTCGTTGACGATCTCGTCGAGCGTGTAGCCCACGGCCAGGCGAGCGGCGGCCTTGGCGATGGGGAAGCCCGTGGCCTTGGAGGCCAGTGCGGACGAACGGCTCACGCGCGGGTTCATCTCGATGACGATCAGGCGGCCGGTCTGGGGGTTCACGGCAAACTGCACGTTGGAGCCGCCGGTCTCGACGCCAATCTTCTCCAGAATGGCGAGCGACGCGACACGCATGCGCTGGTACTCAAGGTCGGAGAGGGTCTGCGCTGGCGCCACGGTGATGGAGTCGCCGGTGTGCACGCCCATGGGGTCGAGGTTCTCGATGGAGCACACGATGATGCCGTTGCCGGCGTGGTCGCGCATGACCTCCATCTCATACTCTTTCCAACCCTCGATGGACTCCTCGACCAGCACCTCATGGGCAGGCGAGAGCTCAAGGCCCTGGCTCACGATGGAGACGAGCTCCTCGTGGGTATGCGCGATGCCGCCGCCGGCGCCACCGAGGGTAAAGCTCGGGCGCAGTACGCAGGGATATCCCACGCGCTCGGCGATAGCCTCGGCGTCGGCCACGCTGTAGGCATAGCCCGAGCGCGCGACCTCCAGGCCGATCTCGGCCATGGCCTCGTTAAAGAGTTTGCGGTCCTCGCCGCGCTCGATAGCGGCCAGGTCGCAGCCGATCATCTCGACGCCGTACTTGTCGAGCGTGCCGTCCTTTGCCAGCTCGACGGCGGCGTTCAGACCGGTCTGGCCGCCCAGCGTGGGCAGCAGCGCGTCCGGGCGCTCTTTCTTGATCACGCGCTCGATAAACTCGGCGGTGATAGGCTCAACATAGGTGCGGTCGGCCAAGCCCGGGTCGGTCATGATGGTCGCCGGATTGGAGTTGACCAGGATGACCTCAAAGCCATCCTCCTTGAGCACCTTGCAGGCCTGGGCGCCGGAGTAGTCGAACTCGCAGGCCTGGCCAATAACGATGGGGCCCGAACCAATAACGAGGATGCGCTTGATGTCGGTACGTTTCGGCATGTTAGTTCTCCTCGGTCGCAGCGTTCTCGGACTCGGCGAAATTCCAGCCGGCGAGGCGGTCCTTCGCGGTGTCGATGTCCAGGTAGTTCTCCTCGCCGTCCATGAGTCGCGTAAAGGCGGTAAAGAGATAGTGGGCATCGGTGGGGCCAGGCGAAGCCTCGGGGTGGTACTGGACCGAGAAACACGGGGCGTCGAGCAGCTGGATGCCCTCGGCGGTGCCGTCGTTGAGGTTCACATGTGTCAGGCGAATGCGACCAAAGCGCTCGTTCATCACGACCGGCGCGATGCCGCGACGCACCCAGGCACGCAGGTCGCCGCCGGCCGCATGCTCGGTTTCGCCGCCGGAAAGCTCCGGAATCAGTTTGCCCAGACTGGGGAACAGCAGGCCAAAGCCGTGGTTTTGCGCGGTGATCTCCACGCGACGGCTCACCAGATTCATAACCGGCTGGTTACCGCCACGGTGACCGAATTTAAGCTTTTCCATTTGGGCGCCGCAGGCCAGGCTGATCATCTGGTGACCGAGGCAAATGCCAAAGACCGGCACCTTGCCGATCAGCTGCTGTACCTGCTCATAGGTCTCCACCACGGCATCGGGGTCGCCGGGGCCGTTGGACAAAAAGACGCCATCGGGATTCATGTTGAGCACCTGCTGGGCGGGCGTATCCCACGGCACGACGGTGAGATCGCAGCCGGCACGGACCAGGCCCTCCAGAATACCGCGCTTCACACCGCAGTCGTAGGCGACCACTTTGTGACGGGCAGGAGCGGCAGCCGCAAGCGCAAAGTCATGCGTGGCAGGCAGGTCGGCGGCCACAAACTCGTGAGGCGCGGGGCAACTTACGGTCTTGACCAGGTTCTCGCCTACCAGCGTGGGCGCAGCGGACAAGCGCTCGGCAAGCTCGTCGACGTCGAAGATCTCGGTCGAGATAATGCCCATCTTGGAACCATTGTCGCGCAGATGGCGCACCAGAGCGCGGGTGTCGATACCCTCGATAGCGACGATGCCGTGAGCGCGCAGGTACTCCGGCACGCTGACGGCCGAGCGCCAGTTAGAAGGCGTGGCGCACATATCGCGAACGATCATGCCGCGCATAGCCGGAGCGCTCGCAGGGCGCACGGCGTCGCCGGGGAAGGCCGACTGGACATCGGTCTCGTCGATACCGTAATTGCCGATCTGCGGATAGGTCATGGTTACAATTTGGCCGGCATAACTCGGGTCGGTCATGACCTCAAAGTAGCCCTCGAGCGAGGTGTTGAAGCAGACTTCGCCGGTCGCGGTGCCCTCGGCGCCGCATGCACGTCCATAAAAAATGGTCCCATCCTCAAGATACAGGATACAGGGACCGCAGGTGCCCTTGCTGGTTTTGGCCAGCATACGCTGGCAAAGCTCGCTGGGCGCGAAGGTGCGGGCGGCAGCGCCCGCGGTATGGTTGTTCGCCATAATTCTCCTTCCCGGTCTCACAGGACCGGCTTAAAGGTGTGTAGTTAGGCCTCGCGGTATTGTAACCGCAAGCATGCCTCATGGCGTTAATTTCATCGAAATGTTTACGAAATGATAATTATGACTTTCTATGCATAATGATTATTTAATCCCCGTCCCAGAAAATTTATCCCGCGTGGGCTTGTGGCTCACGCGGGATAATGGCCTCTTACTTTTGCTTGTCCTGTTCCAGCAGATCGGACGGTGAGCGATCGGGCTTGCCGCCGCGGAAAATCTCGCGGCCATGCAGACGATGCTCCAGGTCACGTTCGGCCTTTTCCTCGTCAATCTTGGTCTGGCTCACCACCGGGTCCTCGATCAGCGACGAAACCGAGTTCACCTGTTTTTGAATGCGCTCGGCAATGGTGTCGTCCATGCTTACGATGCGCATCTTCCAGTCGATACTCGTGGCGTTGGATGAGCTCTTGGTCCACACGAACGTCAAAATGGCGCTCTGATGACCCCGCGCGGGAAACATGCCAAAAAAGGAATCGTGCTGAATGTTGCTATCCTCGTCGATATAGGCGTGAACGTTATACACCACGCGGTCGATCTTATCGTTGAGCAGGGCGTTGGTCGCAAGCGCCGCGGCCTGGATCTGCCCGTTGGACAGCAGCTCGAGCTCATTGGCAGACGATGTGTCCAACACCGTCACCTCAACCGTGCCCGTGCGCTCATCGGCCTCGTCGACGGTAAAATCGAGCGGAAACTGCGTAAAGCCGTTGCCCCACTCAAGGCCGCCCTTCAGCGCCGTCGAGACGGTATCCACCGAAACGCTCTCGGACAGGTTGGCGGTATTCAGACGGCGCATCACGCCGTAGCCAATCTGCATGCCCACGATCAGCACCAGAATACCGATGACCACGGCCATCGCGGTCTTCGTAATGGTATGGCTCACCTGCGAGCCCGAAGGATCGTCCTCAGACAGCGGGTCGATATGTTTTGCCTGGCTCGCACGGTCCTCGCTGCGCAGCTGCGCTAGCGCCGCTTTGTCACCGCGCTTGGCCGCAGCCTCCTTCTCACGCATGCGCTCGGTTCGCTTTTTGGCAAGCGTGGGATCCAAGACGCCGGATGCATCGATTTCGGAGAATAACTCCGTCACTTCTTCCGGAGTCAAAGGGTTCTTGTCAGCCATAAACTTCCTGTCATATCAATCAGTCGAGCTCGTGCGCACGCGCACCTTCGAACTGCATTCGATAGTAACGGGCATAGGTGCCGCCACGGGCGAGAAGCTCCTCGTGCGTGCCACGCTCCACAACGCGACCATGCTCAACGGTCGCAATCTCATCGGCATGCTTAATGGTCGAAAGACGATGGGCAATGATAATCGTGGTGCGGCCGCGTGCCAGCTCTTCGAGTGACTCCTGCACCGCCTCCTCGCTCTCGTTATCCAAAGCACTCGTCGCCTCGTCCAAAATCAGGATCTTGGGGTTCTTGAGAAACACGCGCGCGATGGCAACGCGCTGTTTCTGTCCGCCCGAAAGACGGCTGCCGCGCTCGCCCACGACCGTGTCATAGCCCTGTGGAAGCGACTCGATAAAGGCATCGATGTTGGCGCGACGGGCGGCCTCGGCGATCTCTTCTGCCGTAGCGCCCGGCTTGCCGTAGGCGATGTTCTCGCCGATTGTTCCGTCAAACAGGTAGACATCCTGCTGCACCAGGCCGATAGCGCGGCGCAGGCTCTGCTGCGTCACATCGCGCACGTCCTGACCGTCGATGCTAATGGACCCAGCGGCAACGTCGTAAAAGCGCGGCAGCAGCGAACAGGTCGTCGATTTGCCACCGCCCGAAGGGCCAACCAAAGCGATGGTCTGCCCGGGCTTGATAGACAGATCCATATGGTCGATAACGGGACGCTCGTCGGCATCGCCCTCGCCCAGCTCAACATCCTCGTAGTTAAAGCACACGTCGTGATACTCCACGGCGCCGGCAGTCACCTGCAGATCCGTGGCGCCCGGCTTGTCCTGGATATCCGGCGCGGTCGAGAGTACCTCGTCCATACGCTTAAAGCCGGCGATAGCCTTCTGATACATTTCGGCCGAATTGACGAGTGTCTCGAGCGGCGTGCAGAACAGCGAAATGTAGAGCGCGAAGGTTGCCATATCGACTGCCTGCAGCTGGCCTTGGGCAACCAGCCAACCGCCCAGCAGCACCACGATCACATAGAGCACACCCGAGAGCAGGCCATACGTCGCGGTATAGACGCCCATGGCGTGATACATGTTCTCCTTGGACGAAAGATAGCGATTGTTGGAGGCGCGGAACTTGAAACGTTCGGTCTCCTCATTGGCAAAGCTCTTGACCACGCGCATGCCCGCCAGCGAATCCTGCAGCTGCGCATTGATGCCGCTGATCTTTTTGCGGTTGTCGCTAAAGACCTCGCGCATGCGCATGTTCTGCCAAAACATGATGACCGCAAACGCCGCCGTCACCACGGCCATGGCGAGCGCCAGCACCGGGGCGATGGTAAAGAGGATCACAAACGAGCCGATAATCTCGATGCCGCAGATGATGATCCACTCGGGCACGTGGTGCGCCGCCTCGCAGATATCGAACAGGTCGTTGACCACGCGGCTCATCATGTCGCCCGAGCTGTTGCGGTCGAAGTACGCAAAGCTAAAGCGCTCATACTGGTCGAACAGGTCCTCGCGCATTTTGGACTCCATACGCGCGCCCATCACGTGACCCCAATAGCTCACAAAATAGCGGCAGGCGCAGCGGATGGCATACATCAGCACCAAGCCCACCGCGATCATGCCGAGCGCCTGCATAATGGCAGCCTGACCCTGGGTAAACAGCCCACCGGTCAGATTGCGCAGGATAATGGGGAACGCCAGGTCAATGGCGGCAAGCACCAGAGCACAAACAGTATCAGCAACAAAAAGCCCCATCTGGGGCTTGTAATACGAAAGAAACCTCTTCAGCATAATCACCTTACGCGGTTTTACCAAACCGCGTTTCATCTCGACGCTGCAAGTGCTCCATTTGGACAATCTGGCCTTCAATCGTCGGTCGCGTATACCCATACGCTTCCCTCCTCTTTTAGGCCACCTTGTCTCAAATGGAGCACTTTCGCTGACTTACACAAACCTGCGGGATCATTCCCGCTCGTTAAATCTCCGCTCCGCCCAGCCTGTGTGCGATGCTGTCGCAGGCAAGCGCGCCTACAACGGTCTTGGCGTCTTCGATCTTGCCGTCGAGCACGGCGTCGATCAGCTCGTGCAGCGGCACCAGGTCCACGTTGACAAACTCGTCATCATCGGGGTTGGGCGCATCAAACTCGAGCTTGGTAGCCAAGTAGATGTGGATGATCTCATCGCAAAAACCGCATGACGTGACAATCGACGTCAAAAAGCGAATACGACCGGCCCTAAAGCCCGTCTCCTCATGCAGTTCGCGCTTGGCGCAATCGAGCGGGTCCTCGCCCGGGTCGAGCTTGCCGGCGGGAATCTCGACCGTCACGCGGTCGATGGCGGTGCGGTACTGACGCACCAGTACGATCTTGCCGCTCTCGGTCAGTGCCACAACGGCCGCCGCACCCGGATGGCGAACGATATCGCGGGCGCTGCGGCGACCGTTGGGCAGCTCAACCTCAAGACGGTGGACGTCGAGGATCTTGCCCTTCCAGGCGCACTCCTCCGAAAGAATCTTCTCGTGCAGCTCGGCATCGTGCGGGTCGTCGTCGCCCAGCACCAGCGCCGGCTCGTCAGCGACCTCGCCACCAGGCTCGCCCTCGGCGTGCCCATACATGCGGCTGTCCTCCTCGACGATCTGCGCGTCCACGAGTTCTTCGTTCTTCTCGTCCATCCGTCTCATTCCTCTCGGATTTTAGGCATCCCAGGCGTCGCGGCCGCGCAGCGCGCGCAAGCCGATGTCGTGACGCAGGGTCTTGCCCTCAAAATCAATCTTCTCGCAGGCCTCGTAGGCAAGGTTGCGAGCGTTCTCGAACGTGTCGCCCAGAGCGGTCACGGCAAGCACGCGGCCACCATTGGTCACGAGCTGGCCGTCCACCACGGCAGTGCCCGCGTGGTACACCGTCACGTTCTCCTTGGCCTCGGCATCCTCAATACCGGTGATGACCTTGCCTTTCTCGTAGCTGCCGGGGTAGCCCGCGCTCGTCAGGACAACGGCCACGGCCCACTCGTCGCGCCAGTCGAGTTCAATCTGGTCGAGCTCGCAGTTGGCGCAGGCGAGCATGACCTCGACCAGATCGTTCTTAAGGCGCGGCAGCACGACCTGCGTCTCGGGGTCGCCAAAGCGGGCATTGAACTCCAGCACCTTGGGGCCGGCAGGCGTGAGCATAAAGCCGCCATACAGGCAGCCGCGGTAGTCGATGCCCTCGGCAGCAAGCTCGGCCACGGTCTGCTCCATGACCTTCACCATGGTGGCGTGTTCCTCGTCAGTCACGATGGGCACCGGGCTGTAGACGCCCATGCCGCCGGTGTTGGGGCCCTTGTCGCCCTCGAGCGCGCGCTTGTGGTCCTGCGAGGTGGCCATGGGGCGCACGGTCTTGCCGTCGGTAAAGGCCAAAAGCGAGCACTCGGGGCCGGTCAGCATCTCCTCGATGACCACGGTGTTGCCGGCGTCGCCAAAGGTGCCGCCAAAGCACTCGCGCACGGCCTCCTCGGCCTGCTCAAGTTCGGTCGCCACGATAACGCCCTTGCCCGCGGCAAGGCCGTCGGCCTTGACGACCAACGGAGCGCCCTGCTCACGCACGTAGGCGAGAGCCGAAGCCTCGTCGGTAAATGAACCATAGGCTGCCGTCGGGATACCGGCGCGCTCCATGAGCTGCTTGGAGAACAGTTTGGAGCCCTCCATCTGGGCGCCCTCGGCACCCGGGCCAAAGCAGGGAATACCCGCCGCGCGCACGGCGTCGGCCACGCCCGCCACGAGCGGAGCCTCGGGACCAATTACCACGAGTCCGCATCCGTGGCTCTGAGCAAACGCCGCCACGGCCGCAGGATCGCAGTCGTCGAGAACAACGTTCTCGCCGCAGCTCGCGGTGCCGCCGTTGCCCGGCGCGATGTAGAGCTTGCCGGCGCGCGGTGATGCTGCGAGCTTTGCTGCCAAAGCATGCTCGCGGCCGCCGCTGCCCAACAACAGGATGTCGATGGTTTGAGTGTCAGCCTTCAAGGGTGCCTCCTCTATGGATGAATAGCCCGCTCCGCGCGAGCCCTTTGCAAGCAAATATACCCCTCGGCCGCCCACTTGGGCTGCAAAGGGGTATATCGCAATAACCAAATAGTCCCGATTACTTCCAGAATCGGTTGATAATCTGCTCGCGACCGGCGCCAACGCCAATGAACGTCACGCGGGTGTGTGCCAGATCCTCGATAAACGCCACGTAGTCCTGAGCCTCCTGCGGCAACTCGTCAAAGCTGCGGCAACCGGTAATGTCGCACTTCCAGCCGGGAAGCTCCTCGTAGATGGGCTTGGCATGCTCAAAGCGCACCTGATGCTCGGGCACGCTGGTGTAGCGCTCGCCATCGACGTCGTAGGCCACGCACACCTTGATGGTGTCGAAAGCCGAAAGCACGTCGAGCTTGGTCAGGGCGATATCGGTGAGGCCGTTGACGCGCGAGGCGTAGTTGGCGATGGGGCCGTCGAACCAGCCGCAGCGACGACGGCGACCGGTGGTCACGCCGTACTCATAGCCCTCCTCGGTCAGCGTGTGGCCGGCCTCGGACTCGTAGGAAAGCTCGGTGGGCATGGGGCCCGAACCGACACGGGTGATATAGGCCTTCATGACGCCCAGCACGCGGTCAACGTTCTTCATGCCCACGCCGGAGCCGGTGATGGCGCCGCCGGCGGTGCAGTTGGAAGACGTCACGTACGGATAGGTGCCGTGATCGATGTCGAGCAGCGTCGCCTGGGCGCCCTCAAACAGCAGGTCCTTGCCCTCATCGATCATGTTGTTGAGCAGCAGGCTCGTCTCGGTGATGTAGGGACGCAGGCGCTCGGCCATGGGCAGGTACTCGTCGCAAATCTGGTCCACGGTGTAGGTGGGCAGGTTGTAGATGAGCTCGAGCTCGGGGTTCACGCGGGCGAGAGCGGTCTCCAGCTTGTCGCGGAACAGTGCCTCGTCCAGCATGTCCTGCATGCGCAGGCCGATGCGGGCCATCTTGTCCTGGTAGCACGGACCGATGCCGCGCTTGGTGGTACCGATGTTCTTCTTGCCGAGCTTCTGCTCAAAGGCGCCATCCAGATCGATGTGGTACGGCATGATGACATGCGCGTTGCCGCTAATCTTGAGGTTCTTGGTGGTGATGCCGTCGGCCTCAAACATGTCGATCTCCTCAAGGACAACCTTGGGGTTGACGACGCAGCCGTTACCGATCACCGACACATGGTCGGAATACATGATGCCGGAGGGCACCTGGTGCAGGCCGTACTTCTTGCCGTTGACGACGATGGTGTGGCCGGCGTTGTTGCCGCCCGAGTAGCGCACGACGGCATCGAAGTCGCCGGCGACCAGGTCGCAGATCTTACCCTTGCCCTCATCGCCCCACTGGGCACCGACCAAAACGGTTGACGGCATGTTTACTCCTTACATTCATGGACTGTCTACGCGCCACGCCGGCACGCAGAAGCACAAAACATTCCCAGTATACCCGTGCAACGGGCGCCTGTCCTACTCCTCGGCGTGTGCCCCATCAAGCTCATAGAACTTGGTGGATGCCGGCAGGAACATCAGGTCGACGTCGCCGATCGGGCCCGAACGGTTCTTGGCCACGACGATACGCGTAACGCCCTCGTCGGGTCGATCGTCGCGCGAGGCTTCGGCCTCGTCGGCGGAGCGGTCCAAGAACATAACGATATCGGCGTCCTGCTCGATGGAGCCCGATTCACGAAGGTCGGAAAGCTGCGGGCGCTTGCCGGTACGGGATTCGACCTGACGCGAGAGCTGCGACAGCGCGATGAGCGGGATCTTGAGTTCCTTGGCCATGATCTTCAGACCACGCGACATCTCGGAGACCTCGACGGTACGGCTCTCGGAGCGGCGTCCCGGCGGAGGACTCACCAGCTGCAGGTAGTCCAGGATGATGATGGCCTTCTCCTTGTTGTGGAGCATGCGGCGGCTCTTGGCGCGAATCTCGGTCACTGTGGTGCCGGGCGTATCGTCAATCAGAATATCGAGCTTGGACAAGGTCTGCGTGGCCTCGTTGATATTGGCCCACTGCTCGGGGCTAATGCGGCCCATGCGGAAGTCACTGATCGAAATCATGGCGTAGGCGCAAATCAGACGCTGGGCAATTTCCTTGCCCGACATCTCCAGCGAGAAGAAGCCGACGGTATAACCGGCCGCGGCAGCGTTGAGCGCCAGATTCAGGGCGAACGACGTCTTACCCACAGCAGGGCGGGCGCCGATGATGATGAGCTGGCCCTCGCGAAAACCCATGAGCATGCGGTCGAGCGACGGGAAGCCCGTGGGCACGCCCGCAGCCTGGCCGCCTGCCTGGCACACTTCCTCGGCCTCGTTATAGGCCTCGACCATAAACTCGGTCAGCGTCTTGTAGCTCGACTTGACCTCGCGCGCCGTGACCTTGAGCAACTTGCTCTCGGCCAGCTCCACGACCTCTTTGGTATCGGTGGGAGCGTTATAGGCCAGCGCGTTGATCTCGTTGGTGGCGCCGATCAGCTCACGCAGCATCGAATCGCGGCGAACGATAGCGGCATGGTGCTGCCAGTTGACGAGCGACAGGGTCTGACCCATCAACTCCAAAATGTAGGCCTCGCCGCCCACGGCATCAAGCTTGTTGATGCTTCGCAGGTAATCGATCAGCGAGATGGAGTCGATGGGAATGCGGCTGTTGTACATATCGACCATCGCGGTATAGATGGTCTTATGAATGGGCCGGTAGAAGTCATCGGGCTGCAGCTCGACCTGGGCCTCTTCGACCACCTCGGGCGATAGCAGCATAGCGGCCAGTACATTGGCCTCTGCATCTTGGTTTTGGGGAAGACCCAACTTGGAGCCGCGGTCCTCAACCGTCAGCCCGGTCTCCCTATCGTCATATGCCATGAGCATCCTCATTCATATCGCTTGCGAGCATCCATAGTATCAGCCACGGTCCCAAAACGCGCCGCGCGCCGCCAATCATCACCGAACCAAACGGATGAACGGTCCTGTATATAGGACTTCGACGCAACGTTCACCATGACACTCACTCAGCGCAAAAAACAAAAGGGCGCCCTGGTTTCCCAGAGCGCCCTTCTTAGAACAAGATTGTTGCGTTGCAGCAAATGCTACTCGGCAGCAGCCTCAGTCTCGACCTCGGCGGTCTCGGCCTCGGCGACCTCAGCGGTCTCCTCAGTCTCAGCCTCGGCAGCGAGCTCCTCGGCGGTAACGCCAACGAGAACGACAACCTCGGCCTTGATCTCGCGGTACAGCGAGATGGCAACGGTGTGGGCACCGGCAACCTTGATGGGCTTACCGAGCTCGACGCGCTTGCGGTCGATGTCCATACCGAGCTGAGCCTTGATGGCGTCAGCGATCATAGCGGCGGTAACGGAGCCAAAGAGGATGCCCTCGTCGCCGACCTTGACGTCAACGGTGACCGTCTTGCCCTCGAAGGCAGCCTTGGTCTCGTTGGCGGTAGCCAGACGGACGGCCTCGCGCTTGGCGATGTTGTTGCGACGCTCGTCAAGCTGCTTAAGGTTGCCCTTGGTGGCGGCAACAGCGAGCTTCTTGGGGAACAGGAAGTTCTCAGCGTAACCCTGAGCGACCTCTACGACGTCACCCTCGCCGCCCTTGCCCTTGATCTCATCGAGAAGAATAACCTTCATGATGCGTCTCCCTTCTTAGCCGCGGTCGCGGTTGCCACGAGAGGAAACCACGGGGACGGTGTACGGCAGGAGAGCCATCTCGCGGGCGCGCTTGATGGCGTTGGCGATGTCATGCTGATGCTGCGTGCAAGCGCCAGTGACGCGACGGGGCTTGATCTTGCCACGGTCGGTCATGTACTTACGGAGAAGCTGAGTGTCCTTATAGTCGATGAACTCAGTGTTCTCCTTGCAGAACTGGCAGTACTTACGACGCGGCTGACGTGCAGAAAAATCATTAGCCATGTCAAAATACCTTTCGTTTGGCAACTTCGGCGAACCGAAGCCGCCTCTCACTCAAAAATAGGTGAACAGCCCTTAAAACGGGATGTCCTCATCGTAGACGTCGACCGCGGGCGGCGTAGCCACCGGTGCGGCAGGACGCGGTGCGGGCGTCGCAGGGGCTGCGGGGGCGTAACCGCCCTGATCGTAGCCACCCTGGCCACCGCGGGAGCTCATAAACTCGATCTCATCGACGATGACCTCAAGCTTGCTCCGGCGCTGGCCGTCGCGCTCCCAAGAGCTGTAGCGCAGCTTGCCCTCGATCGCGACCTTGTTTCCCTTTGCCAGGAAACGGCTCACGGCCTCGGCGCGCGTGCCGAACATGGTGCAGTCGACAAAGTTGGGATAGTCCTCCCACTCGCCAGTCTGCGGGTTGCGGCGACGATCGTTCACGGCTACGCCAAAGGACAGAACCTGGGTTCCGCCGGCAGTGGCGCGCAGCTCGGGATCACGCGTGAGGTTACCGGTGATGTTCACTCGATTGATGCTCATAACTCACTACTTCCTCTTGGGGCACAAGCCCAGTCCAAAACGACAGTCTTACTCCTGGTCGTCGCGACGGACGATCATGTGGCGGACCACAGCGTCGGTGATGCGCAGGACGCGATCAAGCTCGGCGATCTGGGTAGGATCTGCGTGGAAGTTGATGAGGGTGTAGTCACCATCGGTGAGGTCGTTGATCTCGTAGGCGAGCTTGCGCTTGCCCCACTCGTCAACGGAGTCGACCTTGCCAGCGCCCTCAGCGATCGTGGTATCGATACGCTTCATAACAGCGAGACGAGTCTCGGGGTCGAGCGACGGGTCAACAAAGAACAGCAGTTCATAAGCCTTCATATTGTCACCTCCTCTGGGCAAATGTGGCTTCAGGTCGTGAAGGTGCGCCTGAAGCAGGAAAAGACTTGGTAATAATATCTTTCAACCTCCCAGGCTGCAAGAATATGCAGCTACAACCTCATGACCTCCACATATGTCCATACTCACACGGCACTTCATGCGTCTTCCAACCAAATGCTGACCAAATGCTTGACGGATCTGTGGACAAGATACGGCGCCACGGGGACAAACCAAATCAAACTGCAGGTCAGCAATTGCAAGGCTGTGGTCGCAAAATGCATACCAGTGGCTCACAACACCGTTCAAAGATTTTTAAAATTGCTGCCACGTCGTTTATAAATACCTATTTTGAACAATTTGCTGCATGCTGCCATGCTGGTCAGAGCCCGTTTTTGGCCTCCTAGATCCCGTCACGAAGCCAAGCGTTTCAAAAAATGCCAAGTTTTCTGTTTGCACTTTGCGATTCCTCGTGTATACTGACTTTCGCATTTAACGGAGAGTTGTCCGAGTGGCCGAAGGAGCACGATTGGAAATCGTGTAGGCGTCAAAAGCGTCTCCAGGGTTCAAATCCCTGACTCTCCGCCAGTTAATTCCAAAGCAGGCCTTTGAGCCTGCTTTGTTTTTACCCCACGCGGAGGGGTGGCAGAGTGGTTGAATGCGGCGGTCTCGAAAACCGTTTGGCCTGTATAAGGTCACGAGGGTTCGAATCCCTCCTCCTCCGCCATTTTGCTTGAGAAAGCTCCCAACAATGGGAGCTTTTTTGTTATCGAGTCATGTTCAAGCAAATACGGCGGAGGAGGAGGGATTCGAACCCGCCAGGGCGCGGAGCGTAAAGAAAACGCGCCAGCGGCGCGTTTTTAGCGCAGCGCGGTCGGCGCCAGCCGACCGGATAAATTTTGAGCTTCGCTCAAAATTTGGACATCCCTCCTATTCAACCCGCGCCCGTATCACGTTCGATCCCGGCCCAAAATCACAAATGTGTACACCACCCTCCAAAACCGACATTTTTCGACATCTTTGGAGGCTGACGTGCACGTTTGGTGCTTACGCCCGCGCCCAGTCCCGACCGTTTGCCGAGGAATGAGGGCGCGATGCCCGCCAGCCATGTACTATGTACGGGCATTGTCTAAACTCGCAACTCAAAGGACCCCATCTTGCCCGTCGTCGCCGCTATGACCGTTACCTCACATGCCTCGGATGCCATGGTCGCTATCCCCTTTTGGCTCGAGATGTTCGCTGTTGTCGCGGCATCGATCTCGGGCGTGCTGGTCGCGCGCGAGCATAAGCTTGACCTGGTGGGCGCGGTCGCACTCGCGGTGGTCTGCGGTCTGGGCGGCGGTCTTTTGCGCGATATGACACTGCAAGTGGGCAACGTCTACATCCTCAACCAACCGATGGCGCTGCCGCTCTCCATCGCCACGGCGGCCATCATCTACATCTTCCCGGCAATCGTCGATAAACCCGAGAAACTCATTCCCCTGCTCGACATCATCTCGGTCGGCATCTATGCGGCAACTGGCGCAGACAAGGCGCTGGTCTACGGCTTTGCGCCGGCGGTGTGCATCATGATGGGCTTCTTCACCGCGGTGGGTGGCGGCATGTTGCGCGACGGCTTTATGGGCGTGGTTCCGGGCATTTTCCAACGCACTAACTTTTATGCCATCGCGGCCATCGCCGGATCGGCAAGCTATGTAAGCCTCGTCATGAGTGGCTTGGTCAGCAATGTCGCCGCGCTAGTCGTATGCGTTGTCGTGACCATGGGTCTGCGCTGGCTCTCGCTGCGCTTTGACATCAAAAGCCCCACCGAGGACGACATCGCACGTTTTTTGCATCGCAAAAAGTAGACAGCACGGCACAGCCCTCCGAAATGCAACCGAGAGGTTCTTTTAGAGCACCCGCGCGTTGGGTACCCTGTTAGATACATGTCGAGTATCTAACGAAGGATTCACTATGCCTTGCAACCTAGCACCGTCGTCCCGGCGCCGTAAAGCGCGTGGCCGCATCGCCCTCCTGTTCGCACTGATTGTGCTTGCGCTGACCGTACTTCCCACGGCTTCGTTCGCCGGCACAGACACCGCCGGCAACGTACTCACGACCGACGAAGGCTCCACCCCGTCCGGGGTCGAAGGCGACCTGTACTGGGCCGGTCAGAGCCTCAACCTGGACGACACCTCCATCGGCCGCGATATCATCGCGGCGGGCGAGACCCTCTCGATTCGCGACTGCACCGTGGGTGGCGCCGTTCGTCTTGCGGCACGCACCATCGACATCGCCAAAACCACGATCGATGGCAGTGTTACAGTGGCCGGTCAGCACGTTGTACTCAACGCCGACAGCACCGCCAGCTGTTTCTATGCGATAGGCGAGACGGTTGCCCTGCGCGGTTCTACCAAGTCGGCAGTGCTCGCGGGCGACACCGTGACCATCGATGGCACCGTCGACGGCGATGTCGAGGTTTGGGCCGAAAAGCTCATCTTGGGTAAAAACGCACACATCACCGGCACCGTGAACGCGCATGTTTCCGAGGACCCCGAGCGCGCCGCAGGAGCCGAGGTCGGCGCGCTCAAGATCGACCGCACCGAGAACGAAGATACTTCCACCCTTAACGATATCGTCGGCGGCATCGTCGCCGCAGCGCTCTCGACCTGCTTTATCGCCCTGTTGCTCGAGCTCGTCTTTCCGCGTGCGACCGCCAGCGCCGCCGGAATGCTCCACCAACGCCCCACGCCCCTGTGGGTGAGCGGTCTTCTGGGTACGATTGCTGTCGTCCCCGCCGTCCTGCTGCTGATTATCTCGATTGCCGGCCTGTCGCTTGCCGGAGCCCTCTTGTGCGGCGTTATCGGCATCGCGTTGGTGTCGAGCGCCTTTGCGGGGTGCGCGATCGCCCGCATGATCGGACACAACCAGAACCGCTACGCCATGGCAGCCGTCGGCGGTGTGGCCGCAGGCGCCCTCACAGGACTTCCCCTCATCGGCGACTTCATCAGCGGCGTGGCATTTGTCTTTATGCTCGGCTACGTTATCCAGATCATCTGGCGCAACGCCCACCTCAAGCCCCAACAAGCCTCCAACACGCCAGGACTCCCCACCGCCTAGCCGCCAACCACCACAAAAGGGCCAGGCACCTTTGTGGTGGCGCAAAGCAACCTGACCCCATTGAAACAAAAAGGGCGCCGACCATTGCGGTCGACGCCCTTTCTTATTGGCGGTTATAAGCCCCAGCACTTATTTGTTGACCTGGCCAGCGCGGACGGCTGCCTTCTTGCGGTCGGTGGCGTTGAGCAGACGCTTGCGCAGGCGGATGTTCTTAGGAGTGATCTCCACCAGCTCGTCGTCAGCGATGTACTCCAGCGCCTCTTCCAGCGAGAAGGTGCGAGGCGGCACCAGCTGGACGGAGATGTCGGAGGTCGAGGAACGCTGGTTGCCCAGGTTCTTGGTACGGGCGATGTTGACGACCATGTCGCCGGCCTTGCTGCGCTCGCCCACGATCATGCCCTCGTAGCACTCGGTACCCGGCTCAACGAACAGCTGGCCGCGCTCCTGCAGCGTGCCCAGAGCGTAGGCAACGGCCTTCTCGGTGGTCATGGAGATCATGGCGCCGTTCTGGCGATTGCCGATCTCGCCGGCGTAGGGGCCATACTCCAGGAAGGTGTGGTAGAACACGCCCTCGCCGTGGGTGACGTTCATAATGCGGTTCTTAAGACCCATGATGCCGCGTGTCGGGATCTTGAACTCAAGATGGGTCACGATGCCCGAGGTGTCCATGCTCGTCATGATGCCACCGGAGGTGCCGAAGACCTCGACGACCTTGCCCGAGTACTCGTCCGGGCACTCGACGACGGCCTGCTCGACAGGCTCCAGCTTGTTGCCGCTCTCGTCCTTCTTAAACAGAACGCGGGGACGGCCGACCTGGAACTCAAAGCCCTCGCGGCGCATGGACTCCATCAGGACGGACAGGTGTAGAATGCCGCGGCCCGAGACCTCGACGCCGCTCTTGTCCTCGAGCTCCTCGATCTTCATGGTCACGTTGTTCTCGGCCTCGTTGAACAGGCGCTCCTTGAGCTGACGGGCACCCACGATGTCGCCGTCACGGCCGACGAGCGGGGAGGTCGAGGCCTCAAAGACGATGGACAGGGTCGGCGGGTCGATCTCAATGGGCTCGAGCTCGACGGGGTGCTCGGGGTCGGTGTAAACATCGCCGATATCGGTGCGGTCGATACCCACGACAGCGGCGATATCGCCGGCGCCGACTTCCTGGCACTCGGTGCGGCCCAGGTAGTCGAAGGTGAAGAGCTGCTTGACGGTAGCGGTGGCGCTGGAGCCGTCGTTCTTGACGACCAGAATCTGGTCGCCCTGGTGAATGGCGCCGGAATACACGCGACCGATGCCGATGCGGCCGACAAAGTTGGAGTGGTCGATGGTCACGCACTGCATGGCCAGCGGGGCGGTCTCGTCAACCTCGGGCGCAGGCATATCGTCGATGATCATATCGAGCAGCGGGTACATATCCATGTTGCCGTCGTTGGGGTCGAGGCGGGCAAAGCCATTCATGGCGCTGGCGTAGACCACGTGCTCCATGGCGAACTCGAGCTGGTCGTCGGTGGCGCCCAGGTCGGCCATAAGGTCGAGGCAGTCGTTGTAGGCCTTCTCGGGGTTGGCACCCGGACGGTCGATCTTGTTGATGACGATCATGATCTTGAGGCCGGTGTCGATAGCGTGACGCAGCACAAAGCGGGTCTGGGGCATGGGGCCCTCAAAGGCGTCGACCAGCAGCAGGGCGCCGTCGGCCATACGCAGCACACGCTCGACCTCGCCGCCAAAGTCGGCATGGCCCGGGGTGTCGATGACGTTGATCTTGACGTCCTTGTACTCGATAGAGATGTTCTTGGCGAGAATCGTGATGCCGCGCTCGCGCTCCTGGTCGTTAGAGTCCAGGACGCGGTCCTCGACCTGCTGGTTGGCACGGAAGGCGTCCGTGGCACGCAGGAGCTTGTCAACCATCGTCGTCTTGCCGTGGTCGACGTGGGCGATGATGGCGATGTTCCTCAGATTGTCTACGCGCATGTAGTTCCCCTATCTTCTATCCATATACAAACGGCACGCGTATGCGACCCACCCAGCAATGCAACGCTCGGCGGGAATATTGAGCCTTTTACCGAAAACTCGTTTATTTTAGCGATTTTAGATGAGAGGGGTTTCCTCACCTGCAGGTTCAGGGTCGCTCCACATAAAACCATCGCCGGCACCCATGCCCTCATACAGCACATATGCCGAAAAGCCGCTCTCGAGCGTGGTTTCGAAGAAGCTCACGAGCAGGGCGTCGTGATAGCCGCCGTCAATCTCGACGCAGCCGGTATAGCCGATGGCATAGCGGGCGATACGGCCCAGGCCCTCATCCTTAAGGCCCATCTTGTGCTCGGAGATAAAGTTGGTGGCAGCCTCCAGGCACGCCTCTTCGCCGTCCTCGTCGAGTGCCGCCAGATAGCGGTTGGAAGCAGCGTCCTCGATCGCCACAACTACGCCCGGATTCTCGCCGGCGGCAAGGTCGTCCAAGAACGCACCAATCAGGTCACACACCATGGCGTCGAGCTCGGCGGAGACGTTACCGGCGTCCTGCATATCCTGTGCCATCTCTAGACCTTCCCATCGAATCCGGCGTCGTTACAGTTCTTGTGCCTCGGCAGCGATCTTGGCGGCGGCGTCGCGGGCGCGCACCATATCCATCGCGCGCTTGTCGAGCACCTTGATCTGGTTGGTCAGCATTACTGCATCGACCACACCCCAGATTACCAAGCCTGTTGAAATCGAAAACCCAAGCGCACCAACTGTACCACGAAGACGAGAACAGATTACCGCGACAAGGGCGGAGATGATAACCATCTTGATATAGGAGCCGCGGCGCTCGCGAAGCGTGCGGGCCTGCGTCACATAGGCGATGCGAGCCGCCTCGGATGCCTCCGAGCGCATCTGGGCTTCACGCGCGATGGCGGCCGCTTCAGCCGATACGCGGGTACCCATCAGCGACCTCTCCGCTCGCGTACCAGACATTTAGAAATCATCGGGGGAGAGCGTATGGACGAACTCGTCGAACTTCTCGAACTCTTGCTCGTCGTCAACTTCCTCGGCATGGGCAGAAACGGTACCCAGGCGATTCATGATGTCGTCCTCCACAAACATGGGGGCATTACTGCGCACGGCAAGGGCAATGGCGTCACTGGGGCGGGCGTCAACCTTGCGCTCGCCACCATCGACCAGCACGACAATCGTCGCATAGAACACCGGCGGCTCGGCGCGAACGATCTCGATGCGCTCGAGCTTGGCGCCCAGGGCATCGACGGTGTCAAGCAGCAGGTCATGCGTTATCGGGCGCTCGGCGCGACCGTTATCGATGCCACGGCTAATGGCCGCGGCCTCAAACGAGCCGGTCTGAATGGAAAGCGAACGCAGGGGTGCCGTCGAATCCGACTTGCCGCAGCGCTCGCGAAGCACGATAAGCGATGGCACGGGACCGGCGGCCATGACGATGGTCTCTATGTCGACACGAACCATGGAACACCTCCGGTACATAGCGGTTAACACACGGCAGGGTCGCCGCATTGAATAGCTATACTACCCAATCTTTCGCCCAGCACACAAAATCAAAGTAGTTAATTTGGGACGGGGCTATTTTGACTACTTTGTTGGATAAGAAAAAAGCCCCGAGGCAATGCCCCAGGGCTCTTAACGTTTTGATGGTGGACCTGACAAGATTCGAACTTGTGACCTCCCGGTTATCAGCCGGACGCTCTAACCAACTGAGCTACAGGTCCATCATGGTGGAGGTTAGGGGGATCGAACCCCTGACCTCAGGCTTGCAAAGCCCGCGCTCTCCCAGCTGAGCTAAACCCCCACGGAGAAAGTAATAAACACCCCAGCGGCGACTCGGCTCTCGCTGGGGTGTTTATTGCGAAAGAAAG
>NZ_QSQO01000022.1:0-360 GCF_003436775.1 Collinsella sp. TF11-5AC | reverse complement strand
CATTGAATAGCTATACTACCCAATCTTTCGCCCAGCACACAAAATCAAAGTAGTTAATTTGGGACGGGGCTATTTTGACTACTTTGTTGGATAAGAAAAAAGCCCCGAGGCAATGCCCCAGGGCTCTTAACGTTTTGATGGTGGACCTGACAAGATTCGAACTTGTGACCTCCCGGTTATCAGCCGGACGCTCTAACCAACTGAGCTACAGGTCCATCGCGCAAGGGATATATTAGACGAGTCGTTACGCGCGCGTCAACAACTTTTTTGAAAAACTTTGGGTGGGGTGTCTGCCCCGGCTGCTCGGCGGCATGCGAAGTCGCCTGCTCGGACAGTCCTGCTCGCACGGAGAGCACATTA
>NZ_QSQO01000021.1:0-44713 GCF_003436775.1 Collinsella sp. TF11-5AC | reverse complement strand
CGCGCGGCAAGGAGATATATTGCCAGACCGGAGGGGCGCCGTGGGCGGGAATCGCGCACTCCATATTTTGTTCACAAATGAATAGGTCCCTCAGTCGCATCACTGAGGCTAAAACTGAAGCATTGGCTTCTGATATTGGCGATGACCAGCTGGTTTATAGGTGTTAAGGCATCGGTCATCTCTGGAGCGCCACTTTACTCCAAAAGCATCAGCTATTTGTTTCCCGTCGGTAAAAGGCAGGTTTTGTTCGCCAAGCGTTCTTATATATAGAGAAGTTCGGGTTCGAACCCGTGCACCGGCAACAAAAAAGCGACCAGCCGGAGCCGATCGCTTTCTATTCTATGCTGGATCATCCAGAGGGCGCTTCCGAACTCATTTTCTCGCTGCCATTCATGCTTTCGAGGCATCGTTCGACCTCCACAGCCTCATGTTTTGAGGATCTGCCGTGTTTATCACTGTTATTAATGAGTGTGTGGAAGTGATCCTCATACAGATACGTGCGATCCGCCAGAGAACTGAGAAGCATCTCTCTGCAGCCCTCGTTGCCTATCCTCGCATCTCTCAGGTCTTCCGGAAATTCACAAGCAGTCTTAGAGTCAGTTTGTTTCCGTTTTCAGAGACTTGTTTGAGAGTTTTTAAAGACAGTTCAAAACAATAAGTGAGACACCATAAAGCAGAGCAAGATGTGCCGGATAGAAAATGTAGAAGAAATATTTGAGCTTCAGCCCTCGCTTACCATTATAAAGATTGATCAGCAGCAACGAAACGACCGCGGCAGCAACATCAGGATTAAATACATTAGCTGTAGCAAACTCAAATCCGCCGCCAACTATATGGCATGACGAAAGGAGCACTGCACATACTGCAGCAAAGAACATCTTGGCCTTGCTGTCGTGGAATAAATAGAATGCAGCCACAAGCATAATGCCATACACACCGCCATCTAGTTTAGTGTATTCAGCTGCCAGTGCTGTCAAAACAATCAGAGCAGTTTCTGCGATGTATCTTTTCCGTTTTGAAAGACTTTGTATCTTTTCCAGAACAATCAAAAAGACCAAGGAAAGCAGGAGCTCACACATAACATTTTGTTGCCGAAGGTCAAATAGTTGCCCGGTTTGGACGAAATCGTATATGGGCTCCGCAATGATTGCGAAGACAAGCATATTTCGCAGGTACTTCTTTAAGTCATGAGTATGCAAAAATCCCTCAACTATCAAAAAGCAAAATAAGGGAAATGCAATTCTGCCAAGAACATGAAGCACATCCGAAGCCTCGCTTAGAATCGCCCACTGTTCGTCTGATATCTGACTGTACGATGCGTGAGTCATGATTCCATTGGTCAGGACGATCCTGCTTACATGATCGAGAACCATCGAAATGGCTGCTATTATCTTTAATGTGCTGCCGCTAATTCCGTATCTATTTGTTTTCATTTCGTATTCCTTACTTTGGGTGGGCCGTCAGGGGTTCAGCCTGCGCCGCAGGCGGCCGCTGCGGCGCTTCGCGCCATGCGCGCTGCGCTGGCAAACGCTCACGCGTTTACTCAGCTCCGCGCCCTTTCGGGTTCGAACCCGCGTCGCGGCAACAAAAAAGCGGCCGGCATCCACCAGTCGCTTTTCCATTCTATGGTGGGCCGTCAGGGGTTCGAACCCTGGACCTTGGGATTAAAAGTCCCCTGCTCTGCCAGCTGAGCTAACGGCCCGCGGGTGGCATTGTACCACGGTCTGGGACTATTCCCAACTCCATTGGCCGTTCTGGAAAATCACAACTTCACGTCCATCAGGCGTAATGCCCGTAATATCGATGTCGTCCGTGCCAATCATAAAATCGACGTGCGTGCTCGAGACGTTAACGCCATGCTCCAGGAGCTCTTCCTTGGACATGTCATACCCACCCTCGATACATTCGGGGAAACCGACACCTAGCGCGAGATGGCAGCTGGCGTTCTCATCATAGAGCGTGTCATAGAACAAAACGCCACTTTCACGGATCGGCGTGTTCTTGGAGATAAGCGCGACCTCACCCAGATGAGCGGCACCTTCATCGGTGTCAATGATGCTCGCAAGCGTCGCCTTGCCCACGCGGGCATCGTAGTCCGCCACGCGGCCGGCCTCGAACTTAATCCAAAAATCGTCGACCTTGTTACCGTGGTGAATGAGCGGCATGGCCGAGTACACGATACCGTCGGCGCGCATACGATCAGGCGAGGTGAAGACTTCCTCGGTGGGAATGTTGGGGAAGAAGGGGTGTCCATCGGGCGTCTTGCCCTTGCCGCCGGCCCACTCGTGACCCTTCGTCATGCCAATCGTCAGATCGGTTCCATTTTCCGCGGTGTAATGCAGGCGGTCAAAACGATTGTCGTTCAGGAAACGCAGGTTCTTTTCGAACGCCGCGTCATGAAGCTCCCAGTCGCTCTCCGGGTCCTGGCCATCGGCACGAGCGGTGTGCAGAATCGCATTCCATAGCTTATAGATTGCAACCTCATCGGCGTCTCCCGGGAACACCTCGTGCGCCCAAGCCACGACCGGAGCGCCGGCGATGCACCACGGATTGATGTTGTAATCCAGTCCACGGCGGAAAACTTTGCACTGCGTATTCCTCGCCTTGGATGCCGCGGCCGGCTTGGCTGGATCGATGCCCTTGAGGGCTGCAGGATCGGCACCCTCGATAAAGATAAAGCAGGCGCCATCCTGGGCCAGGGAATCCAACTGCAGGCGCTTCCACTCGGGCGTCTGCTCAAAATAGCTTTTATCGACATGCTCGTACGTGAGCCTCGTCACGGCATCATCGGCCCAAATGACCGTCACGTGGCCAGCGCCGGCGGCATAAGCCTCCGCGACCACCACGCGGGCAAAAGGCGCGCACTCGACCGGAGACTGAACGACAACCTCCTGGCCGGGCTTGACGTTTACGCCTTTGCGGACAACCAGGCGCGCATAGTTTTTAATCTTGGGCTCCAGGGCCTTCATGCCCTCCAGAGCTTCTTCGACCGTCAGGGCAGCTCGAATCATGTGCCACTCCATCTATCTATAGGACAATAATAAGGCGCGCCGCAAAAACGACACGCCTTATATCTTAGCGATAAGTGTGAATGCAAACGCTACTTCTTCTTGGAGTCCTTTTTGTCCTCCTCGGCAGCTGCGCGCTCGATAAGAGCGTTGAGCTTGTTCTCGGACATGCCCTCGGCCTGCGCGCGATACATGTTACGCAAGGGACGAATACGAACGAAGTCGTAGATAAAGTCACCCAGGATGATGACATAGGACAAAACGATGCCGACCATCTGAACAGGACTGGACACCGTGCCGCCGGGAGCGAAGTAGAGCGAAGCCCCGATTGCCACGACGAGCACCATGCCGATAGCGAGCACAGCCCACCAAATACGGCGGCGCTTGGTGTAGTCCTCATCCTGCTTGAGAAGGATATTCGACACCGTGTAGATGCGGTCCTCCTTGGCGCGCTGCTTAGCCTTGCGGGCGCGCTTCTCCTCTTTAGAGAGGCCCTCGAGGTTCTCGCCCTTCTCGAGCTCTTTGCGGCGTGCCTTAGACGAAGCCGGCACGACGCGGACAGAGCTCGCTGCCTGACGGGCAGGCTTAGCAGATGCGGCGGACTTGCGCGCAACCCCGGTAACCTCGTGGGATTGCGTGCGCTTGTTCGTGGCGCTACGGGTACTCACTTATGCGTTCTCCTTCATGCTTGTGAACTGGGAGCCCGTGATGATCTGGAAGGCCTCGCGATAGCGCTCGGACGTGCCATCGATGACCTCGGCGGGCAGGTGCGGGGTCTCCCCCGTCATATCCCAGTTGGCCTTGAGCCAATTGCGGACGAATTGTTTGTCGTAGCTGGGCTGGATCTTGCCCTCCTCGTAGCTGGCAGCAGGCCAGAAACGGCTGGAATCGGGCGTGAGGCACTCGTCGATCAGCGTGACCTTGCCATCGATGACACCAAACTCGAACTTGGTGTCGGCAATGATGATGCCACGGGTCGCGGCGTACTCGGCAGCGGCCTTGTAGATCTTGAGGGAAAGGTCACGAATCTGCGTGGCGATATCCTCGCCCACGATCTCGCAGCAACGCTCGAACGAGATGTTCTCGTCGTGGTCACCAATCTCGGCCTTCGTGGACGGCGTGAACAGCGGCTCGGGAAGCTTGGAAGCCTCGGTCAGGCCCTCAGGCAGCTGGATGCCGCAGACGGTGCCGTTCTCGTCGTAGGTCTTCTTGCCCGAACCGGTCAGATAGCCGCGGACGATGCACTCGATAGGAATCGTCTGGGCCTTCTTGACCAGCATGGCGCGGCCTGCGAGGTAGTCACGATACTCAGCAAACTCCTCGGGGAAATCCGCCGGGTCGATGGAAACGAGATGGTTGGGGACGATGTCGGCAAACTTATCGAACCAGAATGCCGAGATGCGATTGAGCACCTCTCCCTTAAACGGAATCTCGTCGGGAAGAATGAAGTCGAACGCAGAAATGCGGTCGGTGGCGACCATCAGCAGGTTTTCACCGGCATCGTAAATATCACGAACCTTGCCACGGGAATCCGGACGACGCTCCATCGTTGTCACGTGAGTCACTCCTTACCTAAATACGACAGAAATGCGGGTTCTTTCCCGCATGTTTTCGCAAACTCGGAGCGGCAGGGACGCGGCCCCTCCTTCACCGAATAGCGAAAAGCTAGTGCTCCATTGTAGTAGATGCCGCGTCTGCCGTGTGCTCGCGGGGCAGATGAATTGTAAAAGTCGTACCCTTTCCAAGCTCCGACTCCACGGATATGTAGCCATGGTGACGCTCGACGATCTGCTTGGTCACGGCGAGGCCAACGCCCAGGCCGCCCGCCTCACGGGCACGGCTGGCATCGGCGCGCCAAAAACGGCCGAAGATGCGCGACAAGTCATCCTTGGCAATACCGATGCCGGTATCAGAAACGGCAATGCTGACGTGTTTGCGGTCACTGAGCACCGACACCACGACCCAACCGCCCTCGGGGGTGTAGCGCATGGCGTTGCTCATGAGATTGATGACGCATTGTGTGATCATGTCGGGATCGGCTTCGACGACATCGTCGTGACCTTGGGTCTCGTCAGCAAAGCGCAAGCGCAGATCGCGGTCGACAAACAGGCGCTCCTGGGCATTGACGATGGAACGCACGAAAGGAACCATGTCCACCGGCTCAAGGTTGAGCGGAGCCGTGCTGTTTTCCATGCGCGATAGATCGAGCATCTGCTGCACCAGACGAGCCAGGCGACGCGTCTCGGAAGCAACGGTCTCCAAATGCTCATCGTCGGTGGGATACACGCCATCCTGCATGGCCTCGACCGTTGCGAGCATGGCCATAAGCGGCGTACGAAGCTCGTGTGCAACGTCTGAGGTCAGGCGCTTCTCGTGTTTCATATCCTTCTCGAGCGAAGTGGCCATCTCATCGAAGGTCTCACCCAGCTGATCGATCTCGTCATCACCGCGCAGTCCCGTGCGAGCCGACAGGTCGCCGTCACGGATTTGCTTTGCGGTACTGGTAATACGATGAATCGGCTTGGTGAGCATGCGCGACACGAGCGATCCGATAACGACCGAAATGCAGATTGCAACAACTGCGGCGAGGGCCATGGCGTTAAAGGTCTTCTCCCTAAACGCAGAGTCCGCCTTGGTGAGCAGAGCGTCGGAGCCGATGGCCCACAGCTTTACCTGTCCGACATGTTCGCCGGAAGACGTTACAATCTCGACGTTAGCAACGCTATCGGAGTCGGTTGGAGCAGACGAGACCGGGCTATGCGATGCTTTTTTACCGCTCGAGCTGCTCGACGGCGATTCGTTCTCGCGCACATCGGCGGTCGCGCTTGCCGAAGGCCATGAGTCGTCATAAACGACAACGCCTTTCTTGTTGACGACCTGCATACTCAGGTCGTCGGATACCAAACTCGATGTCGCGACCGTGCGCAGCTCGCCCGCAGTCCAGTTGCCGTTTTCCTCATACGACGTCGCAAGCTTTTCGGCAGCAGAATTGGCGATCTCGACGATATTGGAGCGCGTGTAATCCGAAAAGACCGTGCCCCACACAACAGAGACCACGCCCACCAGCACCAATACCGTCATGAGCGATGTCAGAGCAAAAGCAAGTGCCATGCGCGAGGGATAGCTCATCGTTGGCCGTGAATCGGAACGAGGCGTGTTCCAACTAGCCTTGGAACCCGCCTCGCTCTCCTGCTTGTGCTTTTGTCCGATTTCAAAGCGCGCAGGTGTCATATGTGATTTCCCTATTTCTCGTCCGACTTATCGGTCTTGGCCGGAGCCTCGAAGCGATAGCCGACACCGTGGACGGTGTAGAGCCACTTGGGCTTCTTGGGATCATCGCCCAGCTTGGCGCGAAGGTTCTTCACGTGGCTATCGATGGTGCGCTCATAGCCCTCAAAGTCGTAGCCGAGCACCTTCTCGACCAGCTCCATGCGGTTGTAGACGCGACCGGGGTGACGGGCAAGCGTGGTGAGCAGCTTAAACTCGGAAGCCGTCAGGTCGACTTCCTTGCCCTCGACCAAAATCTTGTGGCCCGAGATATCGATGACCAGATCGCCGAAGTCGAGTACCTCGACGGCTGGCTCGTCGGCCTGATGGGCACGGCGGAACAAGGCGCGTACGCGCGCGACAAGCTCGCGCGGCGAGAACGGCTTAATCAGATAGTCGTCGGCGCCGAGCTCAAGACCGATAATACGGTCCTCGATCTCGCCCTTAGCCGTCAGCATGATGATGGGGACATCCGAGGTATCGCGAATGGTGCGGCAAACGCGCTCGCCGGGGATCTTGGGGAGCATAAGGTCGAGCACGACCAGGTCAAACTGATGCTTCTCGAACTCCTCGATCGCGGACTGGCCGTCGCCGACGCCCACAACCCAGTAGCCTTCGCGCTCGAGATAGGCAGCGACGGCGTCACGGATTGCCTTCTCATCCTCGACCAGCAGAATCTTTTTTGCATCTGAAGCCATAACACGGCCCCCCTGTCTCAATTAGCTAAGAACAAGACCATTTTAACGCACCTGAACCCGCCGGATGCCACTATGACGCGGCAGCTCGGCGGGCGGTACTCACAATTACAACGCGCTTATTCCCCTGTTGGCGCCTTTTTAACCCCTCTAAGCTTAAAGAGAGAATAGGCGTGCGGTGACCGTCTCTGGTATACCCTGGCTGTTGCGCACCGTGGCGTACGTAAGGAATGAGTCCGATTTTCCCGCCGTAGCTGGATAATCGCCATACTCCAGGGCTCGGTCGGGCGACAGAAGCGAGCCGTAGGTCTTAGCCGAAGTGTCAATCAAAAAATGCGACGCCTGGACTTTAACCAGGTATTTATTTTTCCTTCCCGCAACGCACGCGAGCGGCTCACGCGAAAGGAAGAGGTACGGCCCGCCCTCGTTACCGATATAGGTGCCCATATTGCCCAGGCTACCCACACCGTTATACGTCGCCTCAATGGAGAACACGAAGGTGTCGCCCATATACACGGCCTCGAAAGGCGAAACCGACGAAGGAAGCACCAGCTGAGCTCGCTTCGTATTGTTGCCGTCAGTCAGATCGATCGCCGTCATACCGTAATAGACGCCCTCATCATTGTGCACGCGGGGCGAGATGGTCAGGATGCCGTCGCTCACACGCGGGGCGGATGCGAAGCGGCCCGTCGACTTCCAAATAGTCTCAGGCTTGGACTCGCTGGGCGACTGACGGTAGCAGTACGAATCGTTACTCGTCTTGCTGCCGCCGGACGAGGGCATCTTATACCAGATGACCGACGACCCATACGCTGTGAAGAGCGGCGGATCGTAATTTTCGCCACCGCGGTCGAGCTCGACAGCGTTGCCGGTAAGGGAGGAGCCTGCAAGGTTTTGCGCATAGAGTTTCCAAGACGCATTGGCAAAGTTCATCTCGACCCACGCGAACACGCCATCACCCGCGCGAACGTCGTAAAACGCATAACCGGTTCCCTCAACGGGATCCTCGATAAGTGTGGTAAGCGAGCCATCGACCAGGTTGAGCACACCAAGCGTATTGGCATGCAGGGCAGAAGCAGGCGCCATCATCGCGGCAGCGTAGTCACCATCGCAGTAGTACAGCAGCGTGCCCAGCGGCAGCGTCCACGACGCCGCCGGCTCAAGATCGATATCAACAGCTTCGTACTCATCAGTGATCGAGACAATCTTCGAATCGTCCTTGATAACTTGCGGCTCGCCGGCGGCATCGTCGCTGGTGCCCGTTTTTTTCGAGCAACCGGCAAGCACCGTGGCAGCGCCCGCGGCAGCACCGCCGAGCACAAAGCCACGGCGCGATATTCCATTCTTGATGTGGTCGGCGATACCCATTAGGCGATCTCGGCGCGAGCGGCCTCGATAGCGCGCGTAAGCTGATCGGCGCAAGAGGTCTTTTTCATACCGCAGGTATTACCGGCGAGAACCTCGATTACGCGATCGGCAGGAGCACCCTCGACTAACTTGGAGATTGCCTTGAGATTGCCGTCACAGCCGCCGGTAAACTCAACGCCCAGCACCTTGCTGCCATCGTCAGAGAGATTGAGGTGAATATTGCGAGAGCATACACCCTGCGGCTTGTAGTCAAAACTAATCATTGAGATCCCCTCTCAGAAAGAAATTTCAGACGTCTATTATCCCCGCCTGGGCCGACTTATTATCGCAAGCACCGATTCAACATCCTACGATGCATGGACTCGCGGGGGCAAGATTAGCAGTCCGCACCCTGTGCGTGGACCGTGCGCTTCTCCCGATACATATTGTGGTCGGCGACACGATATACATCGGCCAGCGTATTTCCAGCCGTCTCGACGGTCGCCACGCCAATCGATGCGCTGACCGTCAGGGCCTCATCGCTTACCGCGGCAAGACCGAGACGAAGATCCTGTTCCAGCCCGAGCGCAGACTCGTTGTCAGTATGGGGGCAAACCAGCAAAAACTCGTCGCCGCCAAGGCGCATCGGCAGATAATCCGCACCAGCCACCCGCCGCAGCACGGACGCCGTCCGTCGCAGCAGTTCATCCCCCATCTCGTGACCATAGATGTCGTTGGTCCGCTTGAGATAATCGCAGTCCAACATAATCACGCTCACGGGCAAGTCCTCGTTTACCAGGCTATCTCCGCGCGATTCAAGATAGTTGCGGTTGCGAAGCCCCGTCAGTTTGTCTTGATATGACAGCTCCTCGGCATGCTTGACCATCGATATGTTGTGCGTCGCCACGACGACCGACTCCAGCCGGCCTTGCTCATCGCGATGCTGGGGGACAACCTGTAGCGAGTACCAAGCGCCTCGACAATCTCGCACCTCGGCAGCCAAGTACGGTACGCCCTCCATACGTTCACGAAGCGAACTTATATCTACGAGTCCCACAACCGCTTCGCGGCTTTCGGGGCTCACGATATCCCGGCAGACCGTGTCCATAAAGTCATATGCCTCGCTGTGCTCGGCAAATATCTTCGCTATCGCCGGCGACATATTGATCCCCTCGATCTCGAGGGTGTCGAGATGCAAAAGGAAGGTCGAATCGTAGATGGCGCTTATGGCATTGATAATGCCGAGCTGTTTATCCTTTTCGACCAAATTGCGGTGGTCAACGATATTTCGAGCCAACAGCACCACGACCCAAAACGCAAGACACACCAAGACGCCGACGGCGACAAATGAAATCCTGTCAGACATGACCTCAGATTTGGGATACAGCGCAAACAGGCGGTAGTCCTTATACGCCGCACGCACGGCATACCAGGTAGCCCCCCGATATTCGACACGTGTTAGACCTTCGTCTTTCCAGTCAATTCCACTATCGACGAGAAGTCGAGCAAGGGTTATATCGACGGTCGAATCGTTTGAGGAAACGATTTGCGCATCACACATCACCAGCACCGTTGGACTCTGGTGAAACGTGTTGTTCACGAGCACGTCGGCTATCGTGTACGAATAATCATCGGCGGAATCAGCCGCAAGCGATCGATACCCCAGTGCTACGCCATCGCCGTACGGAACGGCGGTCACGGCAAAGTCAACGCCGCGACGCTCTACGACGGTCGAGTAGGACACTTTGGAGCCTCGATACATCGATGCGACCGACGAACAGGCCAGCTCCTCTCGCCACAGCATCAGCGGATCGCGACCGTCGACATCGTAATGAGCGATCATATGGCCGTCGGCGTCCATGACCAGCATTCCCGAAAGGTGCTCGTTGTGGACATACTCCTCGACCAGTGCATCGTTAATTTCGACGCGGTCAGACGGCAAGAACGTCGCGAATGACTCGACCGCGGCATCCAAATTGTGCGTCGCCTCGGTTTTTCTTCCCTGCTCATATCGGTCATATTTTTCGCAGGCGGCCTGTAAAAACACCATGGCTTCCCGGCCAAACCCAAGCGTCTTATCGAGGCAGCGATGCGTGCCGACCGTATACAGCAGGCTCAACAAGACAATGCTGGTCACAACGGCGACAGCCGCGGTAACTAAATGCTTTCGATGCAAGCGGCGCCCATCATTTGTCATGATTCCGCTCCTTGCCTGCCTGTCGTCGCCCCTGCCTTGTAACTGTCCACAATGCGCTCAATCGTGCCATCTCGGTCCATGTCGAACAGCACGGTATTGAGGTTTTTGACGTACTCCCCCTCATAGCTGTTCTCAAACGCAACGCCCAGGTCAACTGTCATAACGTTGTCGGCAAACACGCGATAAACACCGGGATACTGCGCGACGAGCCGGTCGAGCGATTGAACGTCCGCCATCCAACAGTCAACATAACCTTTGACCAGGGCAGCTTTGCAGAGTTCGGCAGAACCATACGATTTGATGTGCACATCCGGCGAGATCCCTAGGTCCCCGGCAAGCAATCGGCGTTCACTCACCGAACCCGCAATCACCGCAATGGTCTTGCTTCCATCGAGAGACTCCAAACCCTTGATACCACTCGTTTTCTTGGCGGCAACCGAGACTGTCACGGTCAGATACGGCTCAGTCCAGTAATAATCATCTTCGCGATAACAGGGCGAATAGTCGCACCACAGACAATCGATATCGCCGTTTTTGAGCAGGCGATCGCGATCATTCCAAGATATGTCAACAAATTGCGGTTTGATTCCAGCACGCTTGCAGGCCTCACGCGCGATATCGATATCGATACCGGCGTAATCGCCCGTGGTATCGATATACACATAGGGATCGTTATCCGTAACGCCGATTTTGAGTACCGGGAGATCCTTGTCGGTTTCATTCGAGGAGGGAGAGCTGTTTCGAGCGGTATACGTCAGGGCGACCGCACAGGCGGCAACAAGGAGTATGAGCACAGACGAGACAATGGTGGCTCGCTTGATACGTCTGGGCACGCGCCTCCTTTCATCGAAACAGCAGTAGGATTCATTTTATTACCGGGAGCCGATTCAGCAGCGAAAAAAGCGCCTCGCCCAAGACGGGCAAGGCGCCAATGGTTGAAATGCATCTGCGGGCGGTCGAATTAGGTCAACCCTACTCGAAGCTCAGCTGCTCCAGGCGATCGAAGACCGTGTCGATACGGGTGAGGAAGTCCCACGGGTCAAAGATCTCGTCGAGCTTCTCCTGGCTGACGGTGCAGCGCGGGTCGGCCTCGAGACGCTCCTTAAAGGTGGGGCCGGAGACGCAATCCTGCACCTCGCGCCAGGTTGCCATGGCGTTCTCCTGCACAATGGCGTACGCGTCCTCGCGGGTGATGCCCGTGTCGACGAGGGCCAGCAGCACCTTGGAGGAGAAGATGAGGCCGCGGGTCTTATTGAGGTTGGCCATCATGCGGGCAGGGTACAGCTGCAGGCCGTCGATAACGCGGATGAGGCACTGGAACATATGGTCGAGGGCGATGAAGCTGTCGGCCTGGGCGACACGCTCGGCAGAGGAGTGCGAAATGTCACGCTCGTGCCACAGGGCGACGTTATCGAAGGCAACCTGGGCGTTGGACTTCACGACGCGCGACAGACCGCAGACCTTCTCCATGGTGATCGGGTTGCGCTTGTGCGGCATGGCGGAGCTGCCCTTTTGACCCTTGCGGAACGGCTCCTCGGCCTCGAGCGTATCGGTCTTCTGCAGATTGCGAACCTCGGTAGCGATGCGCTCGCAGGTGGCCGCGGTGGTGGCGAGAACGCCGGCGAGATAGGCGTGATGGTCGCGGCTGATAACCTGCGTGGACAGCGGGTCGTGAACCAGACCCAGGTGCTCGCAGACATACTCCTCGACAAACGGTTCGATGGAGCTGTACGTGCCAACAGCGCCCGAGATGGCACCGAAGGCAACATTCTTGCGGGCGTCCTCAAGACGATCCAGATCGCGCTTGAGTTCCCAGGCCCAAGAGCCGAACTTCATGCCGAAGGTCATCGGCTCGGCGTGGATGCCATGAGTGCGGCCGGCACAGAGCGTGTTGCGCTCCTCAAAGGCGCGACGCTTGCAAATCTCGCCGAGCTTCTTGACGTCCTCGATGATCAGGTCGCAGGCCTGGGTGAGCTGGTAGCACAGAGCCGTGTCGCCCAGATCGGAGCTGGTCATGCCATAGTGAACCCAGCGGCTGGGCTTGGGGTCGCCCTCGGGAACATCGGCGTCGATGTACTCCTTCATGTTGGTCAGGAAGGCGATGACGTCGTGGCGCGTGACCTCCTCGATCTCGTCGACCTTTGCCTTCTCAAAGTTGGCATGGTCGCGGATCCACTGGGCTTCGTCTTTAGAAATGCCGATCTTGCCGAGCTCCGCCTGGGCCTCACAGGCCAGGACCTCGATCTCCTGCCAAATGGCGTACTTGTTCTCGAGGGAGAAGATGTGTCCCATCTCCGGGCGGGTATAGCGATCGATCATAGCGGCTCCTTTTTGGTTATTGGCACGTTGGTCGTAACCCAACCATTGTACCGTGCGCAGGTGCAAGTATGGGCAGCAGGCATTAACCTAACATTTTGGAATTGGAGCGGGCATGGGGACATCCGCGTATTTGCTTCGCAAATCCGCACCGGCTGCGGTCGATCTCCTCGGATTCACGGAGACGATGGGGAAGACTTTGTTGAATTGGCCGCCCCAAAGTCTCCCGCGCTCGATGGAGCGGGCAACGGGACGTCCGCGTATTTGCTTCGCAAATCCGCACCGGCTTCAGGCGGAAAAACTTGGCCCTACGCACACGCGCGGGCAAAACGGGTTGAATCTGACGCTCCCGGCTGTCTCCCGCGCTCGATGGAGCGGGCAACGGGACGTCCGCGTATTTGCTTCGCAAATCCGCACCGGCTTCAGGCGCCTGCCGGCGCCTTCGCCTGCTCGCTACAAACGCTTCGCGTTTGTTTTACGCTCGCACCCTGGCGGGTTCGAGTCCCGGCGCTTTATTGAAAAAAGCACGGCACCGGAACGGTGTCGTGCTTTTACTTTTTCTGGAGCGGGCAACGGGACTCGAACCCGCGAGTGTCAGCTTGGGAAGCTGATGCCTTACCACTTGGCGATGCCCGCTTGTGTGTTGGCTAGTATAACGCGGTTGTCTTGTTCGATACAAGGGTGGCGATGCTTGTTTTAGCTGTGGAGATTCGTTTGAAAATCGCATCAATTGTGGAGACGAGGACCTTTGGCCTCCTGTTCTCCTTATCTTCTACCTGCGCTTTTGCCTGATTGTTGTATTTGAGCTCAATTTGTCAGGAATTGGGCAAGCTTTTGGTCAGGCTCCGGTACTTACCCGCATGAACCTCGGGGGTAGTCTCATCCTACGCGTCGCAACCTCCCCATGCGGCGCACGAGGGATAAGGAGCAGCCATGTCCAACGCACCCACGCACTCTGTCCACAGCGCAATCGCAACAGGTCCGCTGCTCCTGCTCCTCTTCCTGCTTTTCGGCTGTCTGGCACCGGGAGCCGCATTTGCCGTCGATGGCTACGACCAGCTCGGCTTCCGCACTATTAGCGATGATTGTGGGCCCTTCTTCATCGGCAAGTATGAAGCTCAAGACGCCTCGATTGCCTACTGCATGAACCAGGAGCGCCCCGGCCCCACCAAGCCGGGCGGCCCATGGCTCAACTTTGATCAAGGCTGGGTGTGGCTCGACGACGAGTTCGCGGCAATCGTTTGTCACGGATATCCTACCGCCACGTCGTTTGGCGGTTACCATCTTTCACCCGATCGCGCCCGCGCCGCCACCCAGCTTGCCGTATGGATGCTCAACGGCACTACCCATGTCGACGGCACCTACTCCTACACAACCGCTCAGGGCAAAACCAAGAGCGGGCACTTTACCGCCGACAATGAAGTCGTGGCGGCTGCGCGGTGGCTCCACGACAGCGCAAAATCAGGAAGCATCAAAGCCGCTCCGCACCGCGCGCGGCGCTATATAGGAACCGTATCGGGCGGCAGCAAACGTCAAGACATGCTCTATGTACTGCCGGCAGTCTCTGTTTCCTTCCAAAAGCAGTCTGCAAACGCTGCCATTACCAGCGGAAACAATACTTATCAGTTTGACGGGGCAACATTCGATGTTTTTGAGAGCGCCAGCGGCGCGCGTGTCGGCACCGTCCAGATGGACAGCAACGGTCGAGCGCAGGCAACACTCCTACCCAACACGGCATACTACCTAGTTGAGACAACAGCGCCAGCTGGTTATATCCCCCTGCACGATCGCATTGCCTTTACCACGACGAATAACGGCGGATACGTCACCATTGATGAACAACCCGGCACCATTACCTTGCGCATTGTAAAGCTCGACGCCGCAACGAATGCAGGCCCCCAAGTTGGAGCTTCGCTCGCAGGAGCAGAATTCGTGTGCGTATCGCAATCAACCCCTGGATGGACACAAACTCTCAGGACCGATGAAAGCGGTCGAGCTACCCTCACCGATGTCCCCCTGGGAACCTTTACCATCTATGAATCGAAGGCGCCCGAGGGCTATTTGCCCTCCGGTGACAGTTGGTCTTACACCGTTGGAGCCGACCAACTCGGCGATTCAGGCGTGGTCGAGATCGAATCTCGCGTTTCCAATATCCCCATTGCGTTTGACCTTGAGATTTCCAAATTCAAGGACTACGGCAATAGCGATCAATCCGGCCTGGAGCAGCCGGCAGGAGATGTTGTCTTTGAGGTTGTCAGTAACAGCTCTCAGCAGGTTGTTGGCACACTGACTACAAACATCTATGGCTTTGCCTCCACCAAAGACCAGCCCGAAGCATGGTTCGGCACAGGCAAGCGACCAGCCGGTGTCCACGGAGCCGTCCCATACGACCGCGCCGGCTACACGGTTCGTGAGGTTCCGGAAACCGTCCCCGAGGGTTTTAAACGTGCGGGGGAATGGACCGTCGAGGCCAATCAGATTTCCGACGGCGCCGAGCTTCAATATATCGTGGACAACCACGCTCTGTCGACGCATCTCCAAATTGTAAAACGCGATGCCCAAACAGGCGCTTCTGTTCCACTAGCCGGATTCACCTTCCAACTCCTCGACAGCAATCACAAACCTGTCTCACAAACATGCTGGTATCCAGCACATAACGTAATGGACACCTTTACGACTGACGCGACCGGCACCGTCACACTGCCCGAATCGCTCGTGCCGGGCACCTATTATGTACGCGAAACCTCGGCCAAAGAGCCCTATCTTGTCGGCGGAGAGATCGAGGTAAACATACCCGCCGATATAAACCTAACGCCCGTTGCAATCGTCTCGTATTATGACCACGCCGCGACCGGAAACATCAGGATCGTTAAAACCGATGCCGTAGACGGCAGCAGCCTCGCGGGCGCCATCTTTGAGATCCGTGCCTCAGGTGATATCGTGTGCCCCGACGGTAGCATTGCCGCGCTCGACGGCGAGGCTGTCGCTACCGTCACGACGGATGAAACTGGAGAAGCACGCGCGGACGACCTCCCGCTGGGATCTGGCACCGCACGCTACGAGGTTGTCGAGACTCAAGCGCCGACCGGCTTCTTGCTCGACCGGACGCATCATATCGTCGACCTTACCTATGCCGACCAGAAAACACCCGTTGTGGAAGCACGGCTTAACGTATCCGACGATTACACCAAGGTTGATATCTCCAAGGTCGATGCAAGCGGAGAGCAGGAAGTGAAAGGCGCACAGCTCACCTTATATGGTCCCGATAAAACCGAAATAGACTCCTGGACCTCATCCGACAAGCCGCACCGCATCGAACATCTTGCACCCGGCACCTACTCGTTGCGCGAAACGATGTCTCCGCGGACCCATGACCTTGCCGAGGAGATAACGTTTGAAATAAAGGATACGGGAGAAGTCCAATCCGTCGCGATGAAGGATGCGCCCATCGAGATCAAAGGACAGGTCGACAAGCGTCAGGAACTTGTCCAACCTATCGGGAAGGGTCTGTTGGCTAACGGCGATGGAAAAAACCGCGCCGCGATGCAAACCAATACGGATGGGCTTTTCTCCTATACCATCGATGCTCGAAACGATTCCGCTACTTGGGTTGATGAGTTTACGATTACCGATGATCTTGAGTGCGCCAAAGACGGCACGGCGAGATTCGTCTCAATCGAAACCCCCGTCGCCATCGGCGACCTCAACGGTCTGTGCAACGTGTGGTATCGCACGACGCCGTTGGACTCGACAGACGTCGATGAGCCGGCAAACGCGACTCTTGGCGATGGGCACGAAAATCCTTGGCTTGAGTCCGACGAAGTAAAAGAGAGTCTGGGTGAAGATTGCCGCCTCGTCGATTACGACGGCTGGCACCTCTGGAAGGCGGATGTCTCGACCACGGAATCCGCCACACTCGAGGCGAAAGAACTCGACCTTGCATCCAATACCGTCGTGACGGGCATTCGCATTGAATACGGTGCGGTAGCCGCCGACTTTACGACTCGAAGCGATACGGATTCTTGGACCCGTGATGATCTCAAAGATGAGCACGACGACCTTGACGATGCCAAAGCAATCCTTGGCACAGATGCTCGGGGCGCAGTCGTGCACATGCAGGCAACGTCGGCTTACACACCCCAAACTGCACTCACCAACAGCGCACGCGTCGATCTTTGCCGCAACGGCGGCGGCGATAAACTTGAGTCACATGACGAGGACAGTGTCATTCAACGCTGTACCCTACCGCAGGACCTACCGGCAACAGGATCAGCTCCCATCGCCGCTTGCATCACCGCGCTCCTGACCTCGGGTGCCGCAGCCCTATGGTTCGCTCGCCTTAGGTCAATCCCAAAGAAGCGCTAGAGCGATGAAAAAGCGGGCGAGCCAGTCCCCCGGCTCGCCCGCTTTCAATCATTTAAATCGCCGCATCTACTCTGCAGACGAAGATCCACCATCAACGATTGCTTGCTCGGACTCAGGAATCCCATCGGCACCCGTGCTCTGTTCTTGCTCCACCTCTTCGCTGATTGCGGAGGCGGGGGTCGAGCCCTTCGCGCCCACGATGTAGGCAGCTCCAAACCCTAACGCAATGGCAATCAAGGTCAAAATCACGTAGACAGGCCAATGGCGCTTAATATACGAAAACACGTTGACTCCTTAGAGCTCCGTCTACGAACGGCGGATAACCTCGGTCACGACCTCGGATACCGTGGCAATGTTCGTCGGGTTGACATTGTGGGGCAGGTCGTCCTCGGTACGAGCGCAAGCCAGACGCGTGCCGTCCACGCCGGCGATGGTGAGGGCTCGGCGGCTCGCCTCGAGGGCGGCGTAGGCATCGGTCTTGGCATAGGGCATCTCGAGCGCGCCACAATCGACATGGAACGACTTGCACACCTTGCTGACCAGGTTCATGATGCGGCGATCGCCCTTGAGCAGCTGCTGTTCGCCCTCAACCGTCACCACCGAAAGCCTACCGGCGCCGACGGATTCAAGATTGATGAAGAAGACGCCGCGGAGCTTATCGCGATGCGAAGCCAAGAAGGCCTTCATACCGGCGCCATCACAATCCGAGGCGCCCGTTGCCACAAACCAGATATCGTGACCGAGCAGCTCATCGTCGCCCATAGAGGCGACAGCCGAGAGCATATCTTCGGAAGAAGCGCCGTCGGAAGACGTAGCGCCGCCCTTCCAGCCATCGTTATCGTCCTCGAAATTATCCCACGAACCGATGCCGCGACCGGACTTCTTGGCATCGTAATCGTCTTCGACGCCCAGCCAATCACTCATGCTGTCCTGTTCGTTTTTCTTTTTACGACCGAACAGGCCGCCCAGGCCGCGCTTGCGAGACTTGGGCGTCGCCGGGGCGGGAGCCGAAATGGTCTCGATCGGCTGAGCGCCCGACGCAACGGGCCTAGGAGGCGCAACGGGTGCCGATGTTGGTTCGGGACCCTGAGCGGTAGCAAAGGGGTCGTTGACCTGTGCGGAGGGGTCGGGAAGGTCGAACAGCGACGTGCGAGACGCAACGTTTGCCTGCTTCATCGACGGCAGCGACGGATCGGGGACCGAAGCCAGCGGAGACGAGGAAGGTGCAGGCGACGGAGCCGACGCCGGATCGGGAACATTCACCTGCGGACGCGGTGATGCCTGGGAGGAAATCTGGGCCATAAGGGAATCGACCGTTTCGTCCTGGGTGGGAGCAACATCGGCAACCGTGGCACCGGAACCACTCGGGGTCGGCATGGTGAAAATCTGCGTGGAGTAAGGCCTCGACTCATCTGTCTCGGGAGCCTCGGAAACCGCAGGCACTTCCTCCTGCTCGACCTCGGTCGAATCACCTTGATCGGCTGCCGCGTATTGCTCTTCGTCACAGTTGACCTCGACGGGCTCGTGCCCGGCGGCATCTTGGATTTCGGCAGCATCAATAGGCTCGTCATCGTCTGCCGCGTCGCCCTGCTCATCGGAAACAGGAAGGGGCTCGGCAATCGCGGTGCCTTGCTTTTCAAACGTTATCGTGGAATCGAACTGCGCGGCATCAAACGACATGGTGCTATCGACATGCTGCTGAGCCCCGAAAGACGTCGTCGCCTCAGCAACATCCGCGGACGCCGGCTGCTGGGACTCAAAGGACGTCGTAGCTTCGGCAGCGTCGACAGGCACGGACTGCATAGCCTCGTTCTGCTCGAACTCTTGCGCCGCGCGCTCACGTGCCGCCTCGGCTGCCTGCTGCTGAGCGATAGCCTCCTGCTCGGCAGCCTCGCGTGCGGCAGCGCGCTTCCCCTCGAAATCGTCGACAAATTTCCTGCCCTTTGCAAGCGCACCCTTAAAGAAGTTGGAAGCGCTGGCGCCAATCGAAGAGAACGCGGATGCAATATCGGCATGGGGCGTTGCCGCGGGAATCTCGGCCGAGAAATCAGTATCGCTCTCGTAAGACACGCGCCTCGGCTGTTCAGCGTAATCGTCGTCAGGCTCGTCCGTAACGTCTTGCGCCGGCGCGGCGGGAGCCAAAATGTCCAGTCCTGCCGCGGGATCGATCGCGGACACCGCCTCGGGCTCGGCAACGGCAGCGGCAACCGCGGCAGACTCATCATCCACGGCGACAACGGGCGCAGATGCAGTCACGACGGGGGCAGGCTCGGGCTCAAACGTCGGCTCCTCGCCTTCCTCGTAATCGAGCGTGCAGGACTCGGGAAGCATTCCGAGCGCACGGATGGCATCCGAACCAAAGCGGATGTTGCCGGCGGCATTGCGATAGAGCCTGGGCTCGGGCTCGGCCGCGACAGGCTCCTCCGCCGGCTCGGCAGTGGGAACCTCGTCATTGAACTCTTCGGCCTGGACAGCCTGATTCTGATCCTCGGGCACGATGGCGCCAATCAGCGTCTCGTCGGCAGACGCACCCTCAAAGCCCTCGATCTGCTCGTCGAAAGCCTCGCCCTGTTCGGGCTCGGTCTGAGCGTCGGGAGCAATCGGCTGACCGAACTCGTCCTCGGCGTAGGTAGGCTCTTCATACTCGATGGTGTTGCCGTAGTCGTTTTGCTGTTGGGCCGCGGCATACTCCGCTGCTGCGCGCGCCATCTCCTCGGCACGACGCTTCTGCTCCCCAAAATAGGTATCGAACGGAACATCGTCGGGAAACTCGTTTTCGCCCTGGAAGGGAGCAACGTTGTCCATAACGCCGAGCATAGCGGCGACAGAAGACTTGTTGCACACTGCGCCGGACGTATAGGGAAGCACAAAACGGTTAGAAATGATGTTTGCCGCGTTGGCGAGCGCAACGAGGGAAGCGAGGATCGCGACAATCCACAGCAGAACCTTGAGCGCGCCGGGGAGCGGCAGGATACGCAAGATGGCAACGGCAGCAGGGGCAACCGTGGCAACGGGCAACAGCTTGGCGATGAGCGCACGATACGAAGCATAGGGCTCGCGGGCGAGCAGCTCAGCACGGGGAGAGTCGTAGTGTGCGACAACGACCACCGGGCGGTTGCGCGGAGACGCGAGCGGGCCCGAGGCCTTGTGGTAGGCGATGACATTTTGGCTCACGCCCGTCTTGCCCAGGTGCGAAACCACGGGGTGGCCCGTGCGCTCGAGCACGTAAAGAACGGCACCGACAATGGCCAGCAAGGTGCCGACCAAGCCGATGCCGCCGCCGATGCCCATCAGCAGGGCGCCGGCAAACGCAAGAATACCGGTAACGGCAAATGCCAACCTGCTGGGCGCCGGGGCATTGAACTCCTGAACCTCGGGATCAAAGCCGTGGTTGCGGAAGATCTGAGCGATATCCTCGGCAGCCAAGCGCTCTTCTTCGCTGCATGCCGGCGTGATGCCGGTGTTCTGCAGCAGGTGGTTAATATAGTTCTGGGTGTTCGCCATGTGCGCTCCACATCCATAATCCGACAAATAGGCCCAATGCATGCACATTAGAACCGTATATAGTCGAAAGTATACCCCGAGCGAGCGCAAACGACCGAATTCGGGCCACCTTAACGCCCCGAGCGGACAAGGATATAGCCTAATCTCCATATCGGACTAAAATCATGGCAGCAAACCACCTTCTCATGCGAGGACTCTATGACGGCAAGCGACGCGACCGCGACAATTAAAAAGGGGAATTCGGAGCCCAGTTTCGATAAAACGGCTCAGCGTATCCTCAATCTTTTCTTTGTGCTCAACAGCTCCCCCGAACCGCTGACGACCGAGCAGATCGTCTTGGATTCTGACCTGGGATATGGCTCGGGCAACATCGACTCGGATAAGCGCAAGTTTCGGCGCGATCGTGACAAACTGCTCGAGCGTGGCATCTTAATCAAGGAGGTTCGCCCCGCCGGCGCGCAGGAGACCGAGGAAAGCTCATGGACAATCGACCGCGAGCACACGTTTGCGGCAGGCGGCCTCATCACCGCAGACGACGCCGATATTCTGCTCAACGCTATCGACCAGACAATAGCGGCCGGCTCATCCACTTTTGCCGCGCCGCTTGCCGATATTCGTTCCAAGATTGCCTACCTCACCGGCGTGTCGGCGGTAGACGAAGCACTGATCCGCCGCTCTCCCACCGTCGATGCGGTATGGAGCGCCTTTGCCGAGCGATGCGCGCTGCGATTTTTATATCAGAACGGACGCGGTGAACAGAAAGAGCGTACCGTCTGCGTCTACGGCATGTTCGAGCGCGAGGGCGTTGCGTACTTCTGCGGCCTCGACAATGCCACCGACGACATCAGGACATTCCGCTGCGACCGTATCGTTCGCGCTTGGCGCCCCTCAAAGGCCTACGCTATCCCTGCGGACTTCAACCTCAGCGACTACCTGTTCTTTGAATTCGATTTTGCCGACCGCCCGCCCGTTGCGGCTACGTTCTCGTTCGCCCCGCAGACGCAGATCGATATGATCAACGGCCTCACGCGCGGGCGAGGTGAGCTCGCACACACCGATTCGGGATGGACTTGGACCGTTGACGTGCGCGATCTTGAAGCCGCCGCCTCATTTTGCATGGCCCACGCCATGGACGGCATGAGGCCCATGGCCCCCAAATCGCTCAAGCAGGCGTGGAACCGCCTCATTGAAAGGACGGTGCACGAGCATGCCCGTGCGTAAACTCACCAGCGAGCAGAGGCTCTCGCGCGCCATCGACGTCATGGAGGCCCTCTACGCCGCCGGCGAGAACGGCATGACTCGAAACGAGATTTGCAGTCGCTTTGACATCACGGGGGCGTCGCTCGACGAGATTCTCGAGATCGTCTCGACGCTCGCGGACCGAGAATCGGGTGCGCGCATCATCTGCGAATGCCACGGCGAGCGCGTGGTCCTCACCGGTGACGCCGGGCGTGTACTACCGCTGCGCCTGAGTGCCGCCGAGGGCGCTGTGCTCAACCACGAACTTGAATCGTTGGGGATCGAGCCCCAGGCGGCGGCTCGAATTCGACATGCTCTTCTACCCGAAGAGCTCGGCTATAACCAGCACGTCTCTGACACCGTCAACCACGGGTCGCACTGGCAGCAGCTGAGCTGCGCCATTCAGGACGGCGTTCGCTGTCGTATCTCGTATCGCTCGATGGACGATGCGCGGCCACGCGAGCGTCTGGTCGACCCCTTGCGCATTACAGCAAACGGCGACCAAACATATCTGATTGCCTGGGACATCGCGGTCGATGAGCAGCGCACCTATCGCATGGATAAAATCGAGGGACTCGCCTTGACGGAAGACTCCGTCGTGCCTCACGTACCGGACGTTGCATCCCTCCACGATTCCCTTGCCCGGACGCAGCGTAGCGCAAAGCTCTTGATGCCATTCGATATGGCGGAGCATCTGGACTGGGCCGGCATCACCCTCATCGAGCGCAGCGGGACAGACATGGCAACGGTAACCGTGCATTACGGCTCCGAGCGTTGGCTGCTGAGCCAGATAATCGCAGCGGGCGGAGCCATCCGCATCTTGGATGACCCCGCCCTGTCAAAGCGTCTGTGCGATATGGCAAAAACCCTCGTCTGTCCGCTTTAGCGCCGCCGCTCGTGGCGTGCACGCCACAGTTGCAGATAGTGACCGATCTGTGCCGATTCGATGCGCTGGTAGGAGCTCGTGGGCAGCGACGTTAAGAACTTCTTTCCGTAGCCCTTCGTCACCAGGCGAGGATCCGCCAAGATCAGCACACCGCTATCGGTCGACGAGCGAATCAAACGCCCCGCGGCCTGCTTAACCTCGAGCACCGCCTCGGGCAGCGAATAGCGCGCCCATGCGCGGTCTTCGCGCAGGTTGCGCTCGCACGAGAGCGGGTCCGTGGGGCTCGAGAACGGCAACTTGGGAATGATGACGCAGCGCAGCGTCTCGCCGCTGGCATCAAACCCCTCCCAGAAGGCCTTGAGCGCAAAAAGCGACGAGGTCGGTTCGTTGATAAACCGGTCGCGCAGGCGACGAGGAGAGGAGTTGCGCTGCTGGCAGTTGAGCTCCAGACCCGCACGGGCCATCTTGGGCTCAACGCGGGCGTATAGGTCCTCCATGTCGCGCCGATTGGTGAACAACGTGAGCACCGATCCGCCCATGGCAAGATGGGCGTCGACCAGTACGCGCTCGAGCGCCGTAAGATAGCTCTCACGATCGCGCGGATCGGGGATATCGCCCGCAACGACTACAGCCATGTTCGAATCGAAGTCGTAGCTCGAATCCAAGTGCAGCGATGACGACGTTGAAGCACCGATGCGATCAAGGCCGACCGCATGGTTAAAGTGCTCAAAGCTTTTGGACACCGTCATGGTCGCCGAGGCAAAGATAGCCGTGTGAACCTCGGGTAGCCACTCGGTTGCCAAAGCCTCGCCAATGTCGATGCGCTCTGCGGTCATCGACTCTCCGCCGGCACGAAGTCTGCGATTGACCTGCAGCGAATACACGTAGTGTTCATCGGTGCCATCAATGATGAGTTTGAGGTTCTCGGCCAGCTCGTGCAGGCGGCGCGAGATATCACCCAGGTCGACAACAACCTCTGGCTTGTCGGCGGCGACGGCTTGCACCAGCGCGTCGACGCTCTTGTCAGCTTGTTCCAATGCGTCGATGCCAGTGTAGGCCGACTGTAAGAAATCATGCCAGTCGTCAGATTCGCGCAGCTCGGGGCCAATCCATAGATTGGCATTGTCATAACCCCCACGCGCACGGCGGCCGAGCTCGCGAACGCCATCGAACACGTCGGCGATTGCCATGCTCGCGCGCGCAACCGTCGACGTCGCCTTGGCAGTAAGGCCCAGATAGAGCGTAGAGCCCTCGGAGGTTGCCAAATCACGGGAAACCTGGCTTAGCGCGCCGGTGCTCGAGCCACCCAGACGCTCAAACAGAACGCGTGATTCGTCCGCCGACACCACGCGCGCCCACTGACGGCGCGCCTCGCGCTCGATGGAATGGGCCTCGTCGATTACCCAATGACGAATCGGAGGCAAAATCCTGCCCTCGGCCGCGACGTTGCGGAACAGCAGGGAATGGTTGGTGACCACCACATCGGCGTGCGCCGCACGACGGCGAGCGCCGTGGACCAAACATTTATCAGGGAAAAACGGGCAGAGGCGACGAGCGCACTCGCGCGAGGCCGTCGTAAAGTCGGGACGGTTGACGCTGCGCCACCGAATGCCGAGCGAGTCGAGGTCGCCATCGGCTGATTGGCAGACGTACGCCATAATGACCGCGACCGCCGTGAGCGTGTCCGCCGGATCGCGCTTGGTGGTAATCTCGACCTGGCCGCGGCTCATGCCCTCAAGCTTGCGCAGGCACGGATAGTGGTCATACCCCTTGAGAGCGCAAAATGACAGACCGCCGTCCAGTTGCTCGGCAAGTTTTGGCAGCTCATGGTACATGAGCTGGTCGGCAAGATTATTCGATTTGGTCGCAATACCAACCGTGATGTTGTTACGGCGTGCTGCCTCGGCAAAAGGTACCAGATAGGCCATCGATTTGCCGACGCCTGTGCCTGCCTCAATTACTCGATGAGTGCCCGTGACCAGCGCATCGCGGACCTCGAGCGCCATCGCGATCTGCTCATCACGCGGCTCGTAGGTGGGATACATGCGATTGACTAGGCCACTTGGCGCATAGTCTGCCTCAATCTCCTCACGACTCGGCATCTTGAGAACCGGCAGTTCATCGGCGTCCACCCGATCGTCGGCGCGATCGGCCTTGAGAACGTCAGCACGAGCGGCGCTGAGAGAGAAGATAGAACCAGGGTTCTGCCCTGCCAAGAATGAGAAGATAGGACGATAGGACCAAGGCACGTCCGGATGCATGTCGGCTAGGCGCGCCATGAGGCCCTGGGGCAAGTCGGTGAGCGCCACGAGCAACACGCGCCATACGCCACACAGAGCGTCGACGTCGGCATTGGCACGGTGTGATACCGAGTCGCAGCCAAACAGATCGGCCATAAAAGACAGCTTGTGCGAGGCCAGGCGCGGAAGCGCGATGCGCGACAGCGCCAGCGAATCGATCCAAATATCGCTCACGTTGACGCCGCCTTTGACCGACTCGATAAACGAGCGGTCGAACGTGGCGTTGTGTGCGATCACCGGGCAGCCACCGACAAAATCGGCGAGAGCGGCGACGGCCTCAACCGCCGACGGGGCATCTGCAACATCGGCATTTGTAATGCTCGTGAGCTCGGTAATCTCGGCGGGAATCAGCTGCCTGGGATGCACGAAGGTATCGAAGCGGTCGATGACCTCGCGGCCCGAAAGACGGGCCGCCGAGATCTCGATCAGCTCGTTGTCCTGCACCGAAAGACCCGTGGTCTCGGTATCGAGGATAATCACATCTTCCTCGATAAGGCCGAAGGACTGCGTTTTGGCGCGGTCGGCAAGCGTGGCATAGGAGTCGATGACAAACTGCGGCGTTCCTGACGAAACCGCGTCCTCGATTAGCATGCAATGCCCGCTCGACGAAGGCCCATACGGATCAGGCTGTCACAGACCTGCGGGAACGTCATGTCGTCGGTGTGGCGGATCTCATCCGGATACAGCGACGTATCGGTCATGCCGGGAATGGTATTGGTCTCGAGGATAACGGGGCCGTCCTCGCTCACAATAAAGTCGCTGCGCGAGATACCCAGGCAACCGAGGGCCTTGTGAGCGGCACAGGCAAGTTCCTGAGCGCGAGCGTAATTCTCGGGTGAAATCTGCGCCGGAATGCGATGGATATCCGTAGGGTCGACATACTTCACGTCCAGATCGTAGAACTCGCAGTCCTCGGGCTTACGAATCTCGACAATCGGCAGGGCGCGCACGTCATCTTCGCCGTATACGCCGACGGTGACCTCGGTACCCTCGATGCACTTCTCGACCAGCACTTTGTCCCCGTACTCAAACGCCTTGGCGATTGCCGCGGGCAGCTCGGAGGGCTCATGGACCAGGGAAATGCCATAGCTGGAACCGTTGACGGCCGGCTTCACAAAGCAGCGCTCGCCACAAACCTCGACGATATGATCGATATCGACTTCGTCGCCCACCTCGAGCGCAAGGCCGGGGGCAATGGGAATGCCCGCCTTGGCGTATAGGAGCTTAGAGACCTCCTTGTCGGCACCGCAGGCGCTGGCAAGTACGCCCGAGGCCGTGTAGGGGATACCCAGGGTCTCCATGGCACCCTGCATGGCGCCATCCTCACCGCCGGCGCCGTGCATGGCGATAAATGCCACATCGAATCCGCCGGTCGCCATGGTTACCATAAAGTCATCAGCGGCCGTGTCAAGCAGCTCCACCGAGGTGTAGCCGGCTTCCTTCAGTGCCACCACAACGTTCTTTCCCGAATCGAGCGAGATCTCGCGCTCGGCGGAATGACCGCCCGCCAAGACCGCTACGTGCATGTTCTCTAGGCTTTTACCCGGCATGGGCAGACTCCTCCTCTATAATTTCTGCAGCTGATACCATATTGTAGCGATACCCTCTACGTTTCCCCAAAATCGAAAGGCTTCCATGAATCCCAGGACTAAATCTCAGGACATTCGCGACTTGAGCCAAAACGATATTCGCGAGCTCGTGGCCGAACTTGGCCAGCCCGCCTTCCGCGCGAAGCAGCTCATCGAATGGGTCTTTGAGAAGAACGTTTGTTCGTTTGACGATATGACCAACCTTCCCAAGGCTTTCCGTGAGCAGCTTAAAGAGGCTTTTGCCTTTGATACGCCGACTGAACTCACCAAGCAGGTTTCCAAAGATGGCTCGCGCAAGTATCTGCTCGAGTACCACGATGGCATTTCCGTCGAGACTGTCGGCATGCCCCGTCGCAACAAACTTTCCGTCTGCGTTTCCACCCAGGCAGGCTGCGGCATGGGCTGCGCCTTTTGCGCTACCGGTCTCAACGGCCTCAAGCGCTCTCTGACCGCTCAAGAGATCGTCGACCAGGTGCTTCATGTATCCAACGACTTTGGCGAGCGTGCCACAAGCGTTGTCTTCATGGGCCAGGGCGAGCCGTTTGCCAACTACGACGAGGTTCTCAAGGCATTGCGCATCCTCAACGACCCCGATGGCATCGGTATCGGCGCTCGTCACCTCACCGTCTCTACCAGCGGCGTTATTCCCGGTATTCGCAAATTTGCCGATATCCCCGAGCAGTTCACGCTTGCCGTTTCCCTGCATTCCGCCATCCAGTCGACGCGCAATAAGCTCATGCCCGGTGTTAAGAAGTACACGCTGCTTCGCCTTCACGAGGCGCTTCAGCTCTACACCGAGAAGACTGGCCGCCGCCCGACCTATGAGTATGCCATGATCGAAGGCGTCAACGATACGAATCCCGAGATGCAGGCACTCTGCGACTTCTGCGAGGGAACGCTGTGCCACGTTAACCTGATTCAACTTAACGACATCGAGGGCAGCCCGCTCAAGCCGTCGCCGATTCATAAGGTTGAGGATCTTCAGCGTCGTCTTGAGTCCCGTGGCATCGAGACCACGATTCGTAACTCCCGTGGTAACGATATTGACGCCGCTTGCGGACAGCTGAAACAGCGCTTTAAAGTTCAGAAGAACGCATAGGGGAGTCGCACTCCAAAACGTTTCATGTGAAACATCGAACGGCCCCGGTTGCAGGATATGCAACCGGGGCCGTTTCATTTATTGGCCTCAATTTTGGAGAAGCTGCTACCTTTCCCATTTTTTACGGACAAAATAAGGGGCCCTTGTCTCATAAATCAGACAAGGGCCCCTTAAAATATGCAGGGTAATTATTAGGTACCTAATAGCCTACATTTTCCCATTGGTTGCTAACCCAACCTTGATTAATCTTAGGATTTTTCGTTACCTGAGCAGTGCGCATGGCAACATCTTCTGTCATAACATCCATTTTCTTCTTGGACGTATCAACGATATCTTGCGCGCCACGAAGCAAACGACCTCGAAGTTCATCGTCTGTCGCGATCTTATAGCCAGCAAAGGCACCAGCCGCGACAGTCGTCGCCAATGCAATCGCAGTAAAAATCTTATTCCTCATCTTGGCCTCCTTGGTCAAACTGAATCATTTCACCAAGAATACGAGAGAGCTCTTCCTCGTCTTTAAACTCAATCTCAATCTTATTCTTTCCACGCGAGCTCTTCACACGCACGTTGGTATTAAATACCTGACGAAGTACACGCGCAGCCTTTTTAAAAGACTGAGGCGTTGCAGGCCGCGGCGTCTTAGGTGTCTCTCCGGCAGAAAACAATGGAGCAAGATTTTCTGTCGCTCTTACGGAAAGGCCCTCCGCAACAACCTTCTCTGCAAGTCGAATTCGAGCATCCTCATAGGGAACTGCAAGAATCGCACGTGCGTGACCAGCAGTAAGTTTACCCTCAAAAATCATCTGCTGAACTACTTCGGGGAGATCGAGAAGGCGCAGCGAGTTTGTAATTGCAGAGCGTGACTTGCTTACGGCCTTCGACAATGCCTCCTGGGTCATGCCGCTAGCATCGATGAGCTGGCGATAGCCCTTAGCCTCTTCGACGGGATTCAGATCAGAACGCTGAAGGTTTTCGATAAGAGCAAGAGCCAGCATCTCTTCATCATTAACATCTTTAATGATGACAGGCAGTTCCTCAAGACCAGCAAGCTTTGACGCCTGGTAACGACGCTCACCAGCGATGATCTCATAGCCGTTTCCATGCTTGCGAACCAAGAGCGGCTGCAAAACACCATGTTCTTGGATTGACTCGCTCAACTCGCGGAGTTCAGTTTCATTAAAGTGAATTCGCGGTTGATTAGGGTTGGGAACGATATCCTCAATAGGTAGTTTTGTTTCAGATGCGGCATTTGAAGCAGATGCAGCAGAACCACCGGTCTCATACTCAGCCTCTGAGACCAAAGCATTGAGTCCGCGTCCCAATCCACCACGTTTCTTTGCACTAGGCACGCTTGATCACCTCTTTTGCAAGGTTCATATACGCTTTTGCACCCTTGTTTTGAGGTGCATAGGTAATTACCGGTTCTCCAAAAGACGGAGCTTCAGAGATTTTAACCGTACGGGGAATCAGCGTCTTAAACGCCTTATCACCAAAGTACGATTGAACTTCCTCAACAACCTGATTCGATAAAGAAGTACGTGAGTCATACATGGTCATAAGCACGCCATAGGTGTCTAAGCCCTTGTTCAGACGCGATTTGACCATCTTCATTGACTCAAGCAGCTTCGTAACGCCCTCGAGCGCGTAATACTCACACTGGATTGGAATCAAAACGCTGTCTGCTGCGGTCAAGGCATTGATAGTAAGCAGGCCGAGCGAAGGAGGACAGTCAATGAAAATAAAATCGAACTCGTCCTGAATCGGCTCAAGCAAATCTTTGAGGCGGGTTTCACGAGCAATTGCGCTTACGAGCTCAATTTCGGCACCTGCTAGCTGAATCGTAGCTGGAATTACGAATACCTTTTTGCAATTTGTATCAAGAACAAGCGATTCTGCCGGCACATCATTCAACAATGCATCATAGATGCATTGATCAAGCTCTTCTTTTTCAATTCCAAATCCACTGGTACTGTTTCCCTGCGGATCAAAATCGACAATCAGTGTCTTGCGACCCTGCTCACCCAGTGCTGCTGCAAGGTTTACAGCCGTCGTTGACTTACCGACGCCGCCTTTTTGATTGATGATTGCAATGATACGCGTGTCTCTTGCGCTCTTAGAACGCTTAACGTCGCGAAATCCCACGGTCCCTCCTGGTGTGTATTAAAGCTGTCAAACGGAGGATGTTTCACGTGAAACATTCCGATTCGATATCAACCGCCATGTTTCACGTGAAACACTGCAAGTTGTAGTATCCATTATGTTTCACGTGAAACATCTAGGCAAGCGGATTCTTCTTTGCCATGCCATTTGCACGAGGCAATGAAACGGATGCGGGATGACTCTTCTTAAGAACAATAAACTCCCTGTGGCCCAAGCCCTCAGGCAAATCGATTGCGTCATTCAGAAGCAAAGTGAAGCCGCAAATCTTAGCTGCTGACATGCCGGAAGCAAGCTCCTCATCCGAAGGATTACCCTTGGTGATAACAAATAGCCCTCCGTCTTTGAGGAACGGAGCCGCATACTCAACAAGAATCGGTAGAGGGGCAAGTGCGCGGGCGGTTACGACAGAAAACTGCTTCTTATGGCTTCGAGCATATTCTTCAAGGCGATCATGAACCGCATGAGCATGTTTCAATCCAAGAACATCAACAAAAGAATTGACAGCATCAACCTTCTTACCAACAGAGTCAATATAAGTAGCTTTACGATGCGTGGTTATGGTTAACGGAATACCAGGGAAGCCCGCACCTGTTCCCATATCGAGCAAAGCTCCCTCAGGAGCCTTATTGATATAGGGGAGCAAAACAAGTGAGTCGAGGATATGAAGTACCACAGCATCTTCTATGTTAAGAATACGGGTGAGATTGGTTGTCTTATTTGTTTCCAGAACCAAATCCAAATGTTGAATACATTTCCTCAGCTCAGTATCAGTTAAGCTCAAGGAATACTCTTTGCAATAGGAAGTTAGACGACTCAACATCTCGTCAGCCTGCTGATCAGTAAGTACTAACAACGAAAGCTCCTTTCTGACAAAAATCAGTGTATCGAGAACTTTTGACAAAAAAAGGGGACGTGGAAACCACGTCCCCTTAGCATAAGCTCGAGTAGATTATCGAGCAACAATCACCACATGGCGATCGGGGTCAGAACCCTCAGAATGAGTATCGACGGCGTCATTGCCACGAAGTGCAATGTGAACCAGTCGGCGCTCGTAGGCATTCATGGGCGGAAGCGAAACACTCTTATGAGTGCGGATGGCACGCTCGGCAGCAGACTGAGCCATGGAGGCAACCTTGTCCTGACGGCGGCTCTTGTATCCCTCGACGTCCACTACAACCGGATACCTAAAGCCGAGCTTGCGGCTCACCAGCAATGAGAACATAACCTGAAGGGCATCAAGGGTGCGACCATGACGGCCAATGAGAACAGCAAGGTCGGGAGCCGTTACATCCAGAATCAGCTCACCCTCGTCGCCCTCATACTCATCGATAGGAGAGTTGGCGGCATCGAAGTGCGAAAGGATGGAACGCAGGATGGAAATCGCGACATCGGCAATGGTGTCGAGCTCCTCGTCGGTCAGCTCTTCACCAGCCCTGTAGCGCTGTGCAATCTCGGGATAATCGCCCGCGACCTGCGGGGCAACCTCCTCAAGCATATCCTCGATGATCTCTTCAGACATAACGTACTCCAAAAGTTAGGTACCTAAATAAGATTGATATCCCACTACTTCTTCTTGTGCGGGCGCGGCTTCTTCTCGCGACGAGTGACCTCAACCTGCAGCGGCGCGTTCTTAAGGCGCTCCTCCTCATCGGCCTTCGCCTTGTCGATGACCTTCTGCGTCACAAAAATCTGCTGGATAACCTGCCAAGCAGACGAGACGTCGTAGTACAGCAGAACACCAACGGGAAGGCTCCAGCCCATCCAAAGCATCATGACCGTCATGACAACGGCCATCATACGCATGCTCTGAGCCTGCTGGCCGGTCTGGTTGCGCGACATATAGAGCTGCGGAATCAGGGTCAGGACAGCGAACAGGATCAGGCAGACCAGCGCAGGCAGCGCGACCATAAAGCCATCGGCAAAGGAGGCACTCGGCGTGGTGGTCAGGTCGGGCAGAATATTAAAGAACGAGAACGTGCCGTCGTTAAAGTAGTCCGGCAGGTTACGCAGCAGCGTAAATAGGGCGAACAGGACAGGCATCTGAATCAACAGCGGCAGACAACCAGCCATCGGGTTGAACTTGTTCTCGCTGTAGAACTTCTGCATTTCCTCGGCCTGACGCTGGGGATCGTCGGCATAGCGCTCCTGGATTTCGAGCATCTTGGGCTGCAGCACCTGCATGCGAGCCGTCGACTTGGTCGACTTGAGCATAAGCGGCGTCAGCAGCAGACGGATGATGACCACCAGGATGATGATGGACAGGCCCCAGTCGACCGCAAAGGTCTGGATGAGCTTGAGCAGCTCGAAAAGGATGTTAACGATCCAATCCCACATGTAAGTTTTCCTCCGATAGCGAGTGCCCGCTAGGGCACAGGGTCATAACCGCCGACGTGCAGGGGATTGCAGCGAGCGATGCGCCTCACGGCAAGCCAGCAGCCTCTCAAAACACCGTACTTCTCAATCGCCTGGACGGCGTATTGCGAGCACGTTGGGTAATAAATGCAGGCGTCAGGCAATAAGGGCGAAATAACCTGTTGATATATGCGAATAGGAGCGATGGCAACACGTCGCAAAACGTGATTGCTCATCGCTCCTCCCCGGCAACGCCGGCGCGTTTCATAAGCGAACGCAATGCATTGTCCATCTCCTGCGGCGAGGAAACCCTCGTCTTGGGAGTTGCGAACAAGATGATGTCATAACCCGCAACGGGAAATCCACAGCTGCGGGCGGCCTCGCGCATCACACGCTTAGAACGGTTGCGCACGACAGCACAACCGAGCCGTTTAGCACCAACGAAGGCGACCCTTCCGGAGTCGCCTTCGCCAACCGATTCACATATGGTCATTCGAATCAGAGGGTGATTGAAACGGCGCCCCTGACTGAACACATGCTCGAAATCTTGCCGAGACTTAATAGTCTTCATGCGAGATGTGTGTATCGCTGCTAGACAGTGAGACGCTTGCGGCCCTTGGCGCGACGACGGGCGAGCACGGCACGACCACCCTTGGTGGCCATACGGGCACGGAAGCCATGGGTCTTGGCACGCTTACGCTTATTAGGCTGATACGTACGCTTCATCTTAAGTTCCTCCTGCTGCATTTCGAGTGTCCGCGGGGGCGCGGACGCAGATATAGACACGTGAGCTTGAAGATTGTAGGGAAATCAATGTTCAAATGTCAAGAAATCAAAGGTAAAAGGTTGCGCAGTTCACACGGTTCCCCCATAAGCCGAGCTCGATTTAGCGGTGCATGGCAACTTTTCACGATATTTCATCGAGTTTTCAACAGGTCATGTTGGCAATGTTGAGAACTTTTCGTCCGTTTTCCAAAGTTTTCAACAGATTTTGAAAAGTTGTCGAAAGATGAGAAACATTGCACGGTGAGCTACTATTTGTTCGAAACCTTTTGAAAGATTGCGAGCGGCATGTCTGACGACTTTTACACCATGGTCGATTCCGGAGACCCGGCACCCGACAACGAGCACATCACCGGCGTGCGCGAAGAGCGTAAGGAAGGCGAGCAGACGACCACGCAGGCGCCAAAAGCCATGTACGCCGCGCGCATCGCCGTCTATGACGACATGCTGTCGACACCGCGTGTGATCGTCATTGATCCGCAAGATGTCCGCACGTATTTGGAAGAGACGACCAACACCGTCTACCAGTGTATGAAAGAGCAAGGTGGCCACATCTCGCTCATGGTCATCCGCGAGATTGTCGAAAACTTTATCCACGCACACTTTGCCGAGCCCATAATCTCGATTCTGGACGGCGGAGACACTATCCGCTTTGCTGATCAAGGACCCGGCATCGACGACAAGGAGCGCGCTTTCGACTTTGGCGTTACCAGCGCAAACAGCAAGATGAAGCGCTATATCCGTGGAACCGGAGCAGGGTTTCCCATGGTGCAGGAGTATTTGGAAAACGCCGGCGGGGCCGTGTCCATCGAGGACAATATGGGCAACGGCACCGTGGTTACGGTAAGCCTGGACCCTAAACGCGTGCAGGAAATCGAACGCGCCGGCGGGCGCGGTGCTGCCGTGCGGCCCGAGACGGAGCAGCCCGCATATCCCCTGCCGGGAGCTTTTGCGCAGCAGCCCATGGCAACGCAACAGATGCAGCCCCGCGTGGGACAGATGCAGCAGCCCGGAATGCTTCCTACACAAGAGCCCCAGGCGGCGTCGATGTCGATGCCGCCAAACGTGCCAGAGGCCATGCCGCTGGCGGATCAGGATACAGCAGCAATGCAGCAGGTGACGGGGGCACCGGGTGGCCAGCAAATGGGCTATCAGCCGTACCAACAGGGATATCCATATCAGCAGATGCCGCCACTGGGGTATGGCCAGCAGTTCCCGCAGCAGTACCAGCAGGGATATCAACAGCCGTACCAGCAGATGCCGCAGCAGCAGTACAACCCCTGGGCCCAGCAGATGCCTCCGCAGCCTTACCAACAGTGGCCTCAAAGTTTTCAACAGCAAATGCCGCCGATGCAGAGTTCTCAACAACCAGCAGCTCAAATGATGTATCCTAATGCAGCAAATCAGTATGCGCAGCCACAACCGGACGTGTTCGTAAGCGATCGCGGCAACGCCGCGCTGGGCTATCTGGCGCAAAATCAAGCGTGCGGTGCTACCGATCTGGCGAGGGCGTTTGGAAACTCGGCCCCCACTTGGTCACGCACGCTCAATGACTTGGCGCAGGCCGGCTTGGTCATCAAGCATGGCCAGAAATACCATCTGACCGAACTCGGCGCCGCTCGCGTGCGAGCTCAGAGCTAAAGAACGGGAGAGACAGTGGACGAGGAAGCAAGCATCATCCTGGGGGATGCCATCGCCTTTTGCCAGCGCGACGGCCGAGATGCACGCCTCATCAACATGCTGGGGCAATCGCGCGCCATAAGCCTGACCGAAGATACGCTCACGATCGAGGCCCCCTCGCGCTTTGCCGTCGCGCAGCTCAAAAAGCATCAGCCGACTATTGAGGCCTATCTGGAAGAAATCGCCTTTGCGCCGATCGCGCTCGACATCGTGGCACCACAAGGCACCGCAGCGGAATCCGCTGCCGCGACGGCGCCTGCCACGGCTCCCGCTGCTTCCCCGGCGGCGCCGGCCTCCGCAGGCGACGTGCCGACAATCGGGCACCAGCACAGCGATGTTTCCCGTGAAACCATGGCACCGTTGCCGACCGCGGCGGCGACGTCAACGAACGCACCCGTCACGCACATGCCCATCGCTCACGACGCAACGACGGGCGCGGATTCGGGCATTGCAATCAAGAACACGCTCTCGGCCGATGATTTTCGTCGCATGATGAACCAGATGAAGGGCGGAGCGCCAACTAAATCCACGCAAGCTGCGACCCCCGCTTCACCCATGCCAGCACCGACCGCGCCGGCCGAACAGAATACGGATGGAGCCCCGCTCGCCGCGAACTCAAAATTTACCTTTGAGAACTTTGTCTACGGCCCCGAGAACAGCCATGCCTATCGCTCGGCACTCAAGTTTGCCGCCCTCGCGGACGAGCGGGGCACGTGCACATCACTGTTCATCTACGGCAAATCGGGCCTGGGCAAGACGCACCTGCTGCTTGCCATCAAAAACGAGCTCGCCGAAAAGTCGCCCGAGATCAAGGTCAAGTATGCCAACTCCCAGGCATATCTGGACGACCTGATGACCGAGTTCGACCGCCAAAAGAAGAGCAACGCCCCCATCATGCAGGCGTACCACGGCGTGGACGTGCTCATCATCGACGACATCCAAAACATCATCGGCAAGCGCGCGAGCGTGGACTACTTTTTCCAGCTCATGGACGAGTTCATCCGCAACAACAAGAAGGTCGTCATCGCGGCAGACCGCGCCCCCAAGGACCTGAGCATGGACGAGCGTCTGACCAGCCGCTTCAACGCCGGCATGCTCTGCCTGGTCGCAGAGCCCAGCTACGAGATGAAATACAAGATCTTGCAGCGCTATTACGAGAACACCATCGTCGCCGCTCCCGAGGCAGGCGACGACTCGCTGCTGGCGGCCTATGGGGGCGACGGCGGGCACCTAACCGACGAGCACTTTAAACACATGGCCGAGGTCTCGGGCACCAACATCCGCGAACTCGAGAGCTTTTGCGAGCGCTGCGCCGGCGAGGCGGGCGACCGCGAGCGCGAGGGCGGGGAGCTCACCTTTGACGATATCGACGCCATCGCCAGCCAGTACTTTGACACATCGGCCAAAAAGATCAACGTCCAGACGGTTCAGTCCGTCATCGAAGAGCAGTACGGCGTGACGCACGAGGAGCTCATCGGCCCGCGTCGCAACGCCAATATCGCCAAAGCACGCCATATCGCTATCTACCTGGCCATCGAGATGTGCGAGATGACGACCACGGCGGTGGGCGCCGAATTTGGCAACCGCAACCACTCGACCGTCAGCACGAGTTACAAAAAGGTCCAGAAGATGATCCAGGAAGACCGCACCGTCACCGAAGACCTCAAGTCGCTGCGCGATAAAATTACACTGCGCTCGTAGGGAAATAGAGACACCTGTTGAAAACTTGTCGAAACCACGGGCATAAGGTGTCTAAAACCCAACCCGCGGTGATGAAAAGTTTTGCGCAGGTTTTGAACGTGGAAAACCACCCCTGTTGCACACAGGTTGCTGTCGATTCTCTTTCTGGGTCTGACCTGCGTCTTTGGGAGTAATCAACAGTTTCGTCAGTGCTATTACTATTATTAAGATATTTATATCTATAGAAAGGTATTAAAAGATGAAGTTCACCGTCAGCCAGAGCTCGCTTACACAAGCCATCGGCGTCGTTATGAAGGGTGTCGCTTCGGCATCCACCCTTCCCATCCTGTCGGGCGTGCTCGTTAAGGCCCAAGACGGCATCTTGGAATTCCAGACCTCTAACTACACTATCTCGATCCGTCATCGCATCGCGGCGCATGTCGAAGAAGAGGGCGAGATGGTTATCCCCTGTAAGATGCTCTCCAATATCACCAAGACCCTCCCCGATGCCCCGGTCACCTTTGAGCTGTCCGAGCGCCAGGTGCTGATTGGTTGCGAGAAGAGCTCTTTTAGGCTGAACACGCTCGATGCCAATGACTTCCCCGAGTTTCCGGCCTATGCCATCGAGAGTGCCGTGGAGCTGCCGACCGATGTCTTGTCCGAAATGGTCGGCCGCGTGTGGCGCGTCACCTCGACCGACAAGGCTCGCCCCATCCTGGGCGGCGTGCACATGAAGGTCGAGAACAACACCGTACGCCTGGTGGCGACCGATTCCTTCCGCTTGGCCGTGTGCGATACGCAGGTCGAGACCTCGACCCTCGAGGGCTCCTTTGAGCTCAACGTTCCGGCTGACGCCTTTAACGACGCGCTGAACATCATGGCCAGCCAGGCGACCATCATGATCGGGGCTACCGACACCCAGGTCGTCTTCGAGGCCGGCAACACCACCTACGTGTCGCGTCGCATCGAGGGCGTGTACCCCAACTACAAGCAGCTCATCCCCGATTCGTGCGTGACGAGCGTCAAGATCGATGTCGCCGCCTTTAACGCCGCCCTCAAGCGCGTGGCCGTTATCGCGAGCGCCAACCCCGCCGTCAAGTTCGAGATCGATGTCGAGAACGGGCAGATGGGCCTGTCCTCCATTTCCAATGACCAGGACCTTGCGCAGGAGACGATCGATGTCGAGGCTGAGGGCGAGTCGGGTACCATCGCCTTCAACTACCACTACATCTTCGGCTGCCTCAATGCCCTGTCCAAGGAGAAGGAGATCACGCTGGAGCTCAAGAGCTACTCGCAGGCGGGCATCTTCAAGTCCTACGACAAGATCAACTACCTGTACCTGGTCATGCCGGTCCGCATCTAGCGCTGCGCCATGACCATGTTCGCCCGCGGTCTTTCCGTCGCGCACTACCGCAGCTTCGATAGCTATCGCCTTGCCCTGGACGAGGGCGTGACGATACTTGCGGGACCCAACGCGGCGGGAAAGACCAATCTCATAGAGGCGCTGCAGCTGCTGACGAGCGGCGCCTCGTTTAGGCATCCGACCGCAGCCGAGCTCGTCCATGACGGCGTGGGCTCGTGCAAGATCGAGCTGAGGCTCGAGGGCGACGGCCGCGTGCTTGATATGGGATTGAGCGCGGAGGACGGTAAGCGCTCGTTTAGTCGCAACGGCAAGAGATGCTCTGCCGCCGGTGTGCGCGGGATTCTGCCGAGCGTGCTGTTTTGCCCCGACCATCTGGACATGGTTAAGCGAGGCGCCAGTGTGCGCCGCGCCGCCCTCGATGACTTTGGCATGCAGCTGAGCGCGCGTTATGCCGATCTTGCGAGCACCTATGGGCGCTGCGTGACCCAGCGTAACGCCCTGCTCAAGGAGACCTGGTGCTGTCGCGAGATGCTCGGCGCGTGGAACGATTCGATTGCTCGCGCGGGCTCGGCCCTGCTCGTGCACCGGTTGGCCCTACTCGACCGGCTGGCGGGCCATGTGCACACTGCCTACGGGCAAGTGGCGTCCGGCGAGGCTGCCAACGTGACCTATGCGTCCACGCTGGGGGATTTGCCCCAGGTCGAGGATCGCGAAGAGCTGAAGGGTTGGGCGTACGAGCGCATGCTGGCTGCCCTTGACGAGCATGCCGACGAGGAAATTCGCCGCGGCGTGACGTTGGTGGGACCGCATCGCGACGAGATCGAGTTCACCGTGGCTGGTCGCTCCGCCCGTTCATTTGCCAGCCAAGGACAGCAGCGCACGCTGGTGCTGTCCTGGAAGGTGGCCGAGGTTGCCGTGGCTCGCGATGTCCTGGGCACCGCCCCACTGCTGCTTCTGGACGACGTGATGAGCGAGCTCGACGGCGAGCGTCGCGGCGCTTTCCTGCGGCTGATTGGCGATGATATCCAGACGGTCATAACCACGACCAACCTGGGGTACTTTACCGATGACCTGCTTGATCGAGCCAAGGTGGTGAGCATGGGTGAGACGTGCTAATTACGAGCGCGAGAGCGAGACAGTCGCCTTCAGCGGGTTTTTGAACGCAGAGCGCCAGCGCATCCTGGCGGCTGCAACGCCTAAGCGCCGTGCGCAGATGGAGGCCGCCGAGGAGTCGCGCACGGTCTATTGCGCATGGAACGCGGTGTGCTCGGGCACGCGCGAGGGGCGGCATGTGACGGGACTGCGTTACCTGCCCGAGTCCAATGAGCTGCTGGTGTATCTCGACTCGCCCTCGTGGACGCAGGAAATGACGCTGTTGCGCGAGATCATCCGCGCGCGCATGGAGCGCGCCGGTGCGCATGTGGACGGCCTGGTGTTCAAAACCACCGCACCCGGTCACACGCCGCCCGCCGCCAAGGAGCGCCTGCGCCCGGCGACGACCGAGCGACCGCCGGCCCCGCATGTCGACCTAAGTGAGGCCGAGCGCACCGAGATTGAGCGCCAAGTGGCGCCCATCGAAGACCAAAAACTGCGCGAGGCCCTCGAGAATGCCATGAGAGCCAGTGCCGAGTGGGCCAAGGGCGTGCAAAGCAAAAAAGAGCCTTAAATCGCATCTGGTGGCCTTGTAGAGCCAAATACCCTCGTTCCCGAGGGTATTTTTTTACGATAAACTAGTAAGGCTGTACACATTTTCTTGACTGAAGGAGGACGTGTGGCAAACGAAAACGATTACGATGGCGGCGAGATTAAGATTCTCGAAGGTCTCGAGGCCGTTCGTAAGCGCCCGGGCATGTATATCGGCTCGACGAGCGCCAGCGGTCTGCATCACCTGGTGTGGGAGATCGTTGACAACTCCGTCGACGAGGCCATGGCCGGTTTCTGCACCGAGATCCAGGTGACGGTCCACGCCGACAACTCCATCACGGTCGTCGACAACGGGCGCGGCATCCCCGTCGACGAGCACCCTGTTAAAAAGATCCCGACGCTCGAGGTCGTCATGACGATCTTGCACGCCGGCGGTAAGTTCGATAACTCGGCCTATAAGGTCTCGGGCGGCCTGCACGGCGTGGGCATCTCCGTCGTCAACGCACTGTCCAAGCGCGTGGTCGTTCAGGTTCGTCGCGATGGCAACACCTACGAGATGGAGTTCTCGCGCGGCAAGACCGTCAAGAAGATGGAGGTCGTGGGCACCTCGGATTCGACGGGTACCACCGTCACCTTCTGGCCCGACGACGAGATCTTCGAGACCTGCATCTACGATTTCGATACGCTGTACAACCGTCTGCAGGAGACGGCGTTCCTCAATAAGAACCTCAAAATCGTGCTGACCGACGAGCGCGAGGCGACTCCCCACGTGGAGGAGTTTTGCTACGAGGGCGGCATCGTCGACTTCGTCAAGTTTCTCAACGAGGGCAAGGACGTCCCTGAGGCCTTTAAGGAGCCCATCTACATCGAGGGCAAATCGGATCCGGACGCGCCTGTGGCCAAGATGGGCGAGGTTGAGGTTTCCCTGCAGTGGAATAGCGGCTACGGCGAGAACGTCATGTCGTTCGCCAACGACATCTACACTCCCGAGGGCGGCATGCACCTTGAGGGCTTCCGCACCGCGCTCACCCGCGTGATCAACGACTACGCGCGCAAACAGAACCTGCTCAAGGAAAAAGACGCCAACCTGACCGGCGACGATGTGCGCGAGGGCCTTTCGGCCGTTATCTCGGTCAAGCTGCCCGATCCGCAGTTTGAGGGCCAGACCAAGGCAAAGCTCGGTAGCTCCTATATGCGCGCGCTCACGCTCAAGATCGTGACCGACGGCCTCGCCGATTACTTGGAGGAGCATCCCAAGCCCGCCCGCGAGATCGTCAAGAAGGCGCAACAGGCCTGCAAGGCGCGCAACGCCGCCCGCAAGGCGCGCGAGGCGACCCGCCGCAAGAGCCTGCTCGAGACGGCGTCCCTGCCCGGTAAGCTCGCTGACTGCTCGGTGCGCGATGCCGAGCTGACCGAGCTCTTCATCGTAGAGGGTGACTCGGCAGGCGGTTCGGCCAAGGATGGCCGTCGCCGAGACATCCAGGCGATTCTGCCCCTGCGCGGCAAGATTCTGAACGTCGAACGCGTTGGTGACCATCGCGCGTTCTCGAGCGACACCATCCAGTCGCTGATTACCGCGATCGGCTGCGGTGTCACGACGAGTGCCGGCGACGGCGGCGACTTCGATATCACCAAGGCGCGCTACCACAAGATCATCATCATGACCGATGCGGACGTCGACGGTGCGCATATCCGCATCCTGCTGCTGACGTTCTTCTACAAGTACATGCGTCCGCTGATCGATGCCGGCTACGTCTATGTTGCCTGCCCGCCCATCTTTGGCATTAAGGTGCGCAACAAGATCCACTACGTGTATCCCAACGGCCGCCAGCCCGAAGACGAGATCCTGCGCGACACCATCCAGAGTCTGGGCCTGAACCCCGACGACAACGACGAGGACGGCAAGGCCAAGGACGGCAAGATCACCAAGAAGCGCAAGGGCTATACCGTCCAGCGCTACAAGGGCCTGGGCGAGATGGACCCCAAGCAGCTTGCCTCGACGACGATGGATCCCAAGACCCGCATCCTGCAGCGCGTGTCGATCGAGGACGCCGTGGTGGCGGACCGCGCCGTGCGCGAGCTGATGGGTTCCGAGGTCGGCTATCGCCGCGAGTACATCGAGAAGCACGCGCATGACGCACGCTTCCTAGACGCCTAGCTTTCCCAGGCACCCCATCTTGCCCTTCAGGATTTCGGGCGCCGCACGCAAGGCGTGCGCCCTCATCCTTCAGGGCAACCTGGGGCACCTGGAAAACCTAGGAGGGTTATCCGGCATTCCCGGTAATCCGTCTCCGTGGTAGGGAACTAATGGACCACGCAAACCATGAGGAGGTAACGTGGCAGACGATATCAACAATAACGAGGGCATGGGCGAGGCCGGCGACGCCGGCATGCCCGACGATCTGAGGCGCCTGCTTGCCCGTGCTGAGCAGGGCGAGGACGGCGATCCGGACGCCTATAACCCCGATGCCGATGATGACGAGGAAGAGGACGACGGTGAGCTCGAGGAGAGCTTTGGCGAAGTCGACCGTGGCGCCTCGGCCGGCGAGGATATCAATGGCGGCCAGCTCCAGATTTCGGAGTTCGGTCGCGAGATGAAGCAGTCGTTTATCGAGTATTCGATGTCGGTCATCACGGCGCGCGCCCTGCCGGACGTGCGCGACGGCCTAAAGCCGGTGCACCGCCGCATCCTGTACGCGATGAACGAGAGCGGCATCTACCCCAACCGTCCGCACAAGAAGTCGGCCTGGACGGTCGGCGAAGTTATCGGTAAGTACCACCCGCATGGCGACTCCGCGGTCTATGAGGCCATGGTCCGCCTGGCGCAGTGGTTCTCCATGCGCACGCCGCTCATCGACGGTCACGGCAACTTCGGCAACATCGACGGCGACGGCGCCGCCGCCATGCGTTACACCGAGAGCCGCCTGGCAAAGCCCGCCATGGAGCTCCTGCGTGACCTGCAGAAGGACACCGTCGACTGGCAGCCCAACTACGACGAGTCGCTCGCCGAGCCTCAGGCACTGCCCGCGCGTTTCCCCAACCTGCTGGTCAACGGCAGCCAGGGCATCGCCGTCGGCATGGCCACCAACATCGCCCCGCACAACCTCACCGAGGCGATCGAGGCCACGTGCTACCTGATCGACAACCCCGACGCCACCGTCGATGAGCTCATGCAGATCATGCCCGGTCCGGACTTCCCCACCGGTGCCATCATCATGGGCAGTGCCGGCATTAAGCAGAGCTACGAGACCGGTCGCGGCTCCATCACCGTGCGCGCCAAGGCTCATGTGGAGTCCACCAAGACCGGCCGTAGCCGCCTGGTCTTTACCGAGATTCCCTACATGGTCAACAAGGGCACCCTGCAGGAGAAGATCGCCCAACTCGTCAACGACAAGCGCATCGAGGGTATCTCGGATATGCGCGATGAGTCCAACCAGAAGGGTATCCGTCTGGTCATCGAGCTCAAGAAGGGCGTTATCCCGCAGGTCGTGCTCAACAACCTGTACAAGTACACCTCGCTGCAGACGACCTTCGGCGCCAACAACCTGGCGCTTGTCAACGGCGTTCCCAAATGCCTGAGCCTGCGCGAGATGCTGCAGCACTACATCGACCACCAGGTCGACGTCGTCACCCGCCGCACCCGCTTTGACCTTAAGAAGGCCCAGGCGCGTGCGCATATCCTCGAGGGCTACCTGATGGCTCTCGACCATATCGACGAGGTCATCAGCATCATCCGCTCCTCGCAGACCGACTCTGAGGCCAGCGGTCGCCTGATCGAGCGTTTTGGCTTTACGCCCGAGCAGACCACGGCCATCCTCGAGATGAAGCTGCGCCGCCTGACCGGCCTGGAGCGCGACAAGATTCAGGAAGAGCTGGACGGCTTGCGCCGCGCCATCGCCTACTACGAGGACCTGTTGGCGCACGAGGAGAAAATCCTGGGCGTCATCAAGGAAGAGATGCGCGAGATCTCCAAGAAGTTCGGCGACAAGCGCCGCACCGAGATCAGCCATGTCGAGAAGGACCTGGACGTCGAAGACCTGATTGCCGACGAGGACATGGTCGTGACCATCACCCACACCGGCTACGTCAAGCGCATCCCGGTGGCCGCCTACCGCGCCCAAAAGCGCGGCGGCAAGGGCGTGTCGGGCGTCAACCTCAAAGAGGACGATGTCATCGACGAGATGTTTATCGCATCCACGCACGAGTACGTGCTGTTCTTCTCGAGCAAGGGCAAGGTCTATCGCCTGAAGGTGCACGAGCTGCCGGTTGGCACGCGCCAGGCCCGCGGCACCGCGATCGTCAACCTGCTGCCTTTCGAAGAGGGCGAGAAGATCGCGAGCGTCATCAGCTGCCGCGAGTTCCCCGCCGACGAGTACCTGATGTTTGCCACCAAGAGCGGCATGGTCAAGAAGACCGTGATGAGCGCCTACGACCGTAGCCGCCGCGACGGCCTGATCGCCATCAACCTGAGGGACGACGACGCACTGCTCGCTGTACGTCGCGTGCGCGAGGGCGACAAGATCATCATGGCAACCACCGCGGGCAAGGCGATTATGTTCCCCGAGGACCAGGTGCGCGCCACCGGTCGCGATACCAGCGGCGTTCGCGGCATTGGCATGAAGGAAGGCGTGAGCGTTCTGGGCATGGAAGTCACCAACGGCAATGGCGACCTGTTCGTCATCACCGAGCGCGGCTACGGCAAGCGCACGCCGGTTGCGGACTACCCGGAGCAGAACCGCGGCGGTCAGGGCGTCTACACCATCCAGATGACCGAGCGCAAGGGTAACCTCGCAGCCATGAAGACGGTGGGCCCGCAGCATGAGCTGTTCATCGTGACGGAGGGCGCGACGGTCATTCGCGTCAAGACCGACGAGATCAGCCAAACCGGTCGCGCCACCCAGGGCGTCAAGATGATGACCGTCGACGATAACGACCGCGTATGCGCCGTGGCCCGCATGACAGCCGCCAAGGAGAAGCCCGAAGGCGAAGGTGCCGAGGCCGCAGCCGATGCCGAAGAGGCCCCAGTCGACCTAGGCGACGGCAACGACATGCCAGAGGATCTCCTCGACGAGTAAGAGGAACCGGCTGGTAGAAAATATCAGACCCCATATATCGGCGGTCGGCGCACCTGCGCGCCGACCGCTTTTTTGAAAATCTTTGAACCCCACGTCTGCCCCGGCTGCTCGGCGGCATGCGAAGTCGATCGCGAGTTCCGCACGAGCCGGAGAGCACTTAATGT
>NZ_QSQO01000020.1:0-44948 GCF_003436775.1 Collinsella sp. TF11-5AC | reverse complement strand
GCGCGCTGCGCGCCCCGCACAGGCTAAAGCCTGTAACAAAAGCGCGGCCTAAAAGGCCATGCGCCATCTTTAATTCAGATCTATATTGCCCGTAACGGCAGCGCCGAGGTAACGCAGGCCCGAGGGCAACCTTCCTTTCCGGCGCACTCCGCAGGACGAAAGAACCTCCGCCGCACGAAGTGCGCAGCGGAGGTTCTTTCATGTCCGAGGACGCGCCGGAAAGGAAGGTTGCCCTCGGGCCGAACAGCTATGGCAGCTTACGCGACGGTGTAAACCCAGTCGTGCTTATCCTCGACAGCACCAGATTGGATGCCGGTCAGGGTCTCGCGGAGCTTCTTCATCACGGGGCCAATCTCGGTGTAGCCAGCCGGGAAGGTCACGGTCTCATCGGCACCATAGACCTTGTTGTCGATCTCGCCCACCGGGGAAATGACGGCAGCGGTGCCGCACAGGCCGCACTCAACAAAGGTGCCGGACTTGACCTCAGCCCACTCGACGGGACGCTGGTCAACGGTCATGCCCAGGTCCTCGGCAACCTGAACAAGCGAACGACGGGTGATGGAGGGCAAGATGGAGTCGGTGTGCGACTGGGGAACGACGAGGGTGCCGTCCTCCTTCACGAACAGGACGTTGGCGCCACCGGTCTCCTCGACATAGGTGCGGGACTCGGAGTCGAGATACAGGTTCTCGGCATAGCCCTCGCGGTGAGCCTCCATCGTGGGCTTCAGGGACATGGCGTAGTTGAGGCCGGCCTTGATATTGCCAGTGCCGTGCGGTGCGGCGCGGTCGTACTCGGAAACGCGCAGCTTGACAGGCTTGAGGCCACCCTTAAAGTACGGACCGACCGGGGTCACGAGAATGCGGAACGTGTACTCAGGAGCGGGAGCCACGCCAATCACGTCACCGGAGCCGATCATAAACGGACGCACATACAGGGTTGCGCCGGAACCGAAGGGCGGAACCCATGCGGCGTTGGCAGAGACGACCTGCTTGACGGCCTCGACAAACTTGTCCTTGGGGAACGGGGGCATCTCCAGACGCTGGGCGGAGTTGTACATACGCTCGGCGTTCATGTCGGGACGGAAGCAGACGATGCTACCGTCCTCGGCGGTGTAGGCCTTCAGGCCCTCAAAGACCTCCTGGCAGTAATGGAAGATGCCGCCGCACTCGGAGACATGCAGGGTGTGGTCGGTAGTCAGGCCGCCCTCGTCCCACTCGCCATCCTTCCAATGAGCCTCGTAGCTGTAATCGGTCTTCATGTAGCCAAAGCCGAGGCTACCCCAATCGATATCCTTCTTCTCGACAGTCATATGTCGCTCCTTACATACACAGTTGCATACTCGCGAACCCGCACGCAAGGACCGGGGCCGACCGCGTCGCAACGTCGCATACCCGGAGCGTAGAGCCGGGCAGGACACGCGGGCAGCATCAAAGCCGATGGCGCGTCGATTCGCATGCAGGTGATTGTACTCCCCGCACGCCTTAGATAAAACGATTTTCTTTAACTAAGTAAAGTATTTTCATTTGCCTTCTACACAAAAGGCCCGCCATCGAATCCGATGACGGGCCTTGGAATTAACGTCCGAAAACAAGCTCGGACTAGGCGTTCTTGTTACCGAGCTTAGCCTTAACCAGACCGACCACGGTCGGGATGATCGACACGGCGACAATGCCCACGATCAGCAGCTCAAAGTGCTCCTGCACAAACGGAATGCCACCAAAGAAGTAACCAAGCAGCGTAAAGACCGTCGACCAGGTAATGCCACCCAGCACGTTAAAGATGACAAAGTTGCGCCAGTGCATACCGCCCATGCCGGCGATAAAAGGCACAAAGGTGCGAATGAACGGGAAGAAGCGACCGAGGAAGATGGCCAGATGGCCCCACTTATCCAGGAAATCCTCGGACTTTTTGATGCGCTCGGGCGTCATGGCCTTTACCTTGCCCGAGGCGATGATCTTGCGGCCAAAGAAGTGGCCGATCATAAAGTTGCATTGATCGCCCAGGATGGCTGCGGCCCATGCGGTGGCCAGAAGCGCCACGATGTTAAAGCCGCCGTTATGGGCAAAGAAGCCCGAGGCAAACAGCAGTGAGTCGCCGGGAAGGAACGGGAAGAACACCACGCCCGTCTCGATAAAGATGATCAGGAACACGCAGCCGTAGGCCATGAGCGGGCCGGCGGCGATCCAGCTGGCGATCGCAGTGCGCGGATCCTTAAGCAGCTCGGCGATAAAATTGATGAAACCCATGAAGTAAAACCTCTCAGTTGTGGGCGCGGACACGTCCAAGTTGACCAGTATACGGTTGCGGCGCGAGCACGGGCCAAACCCCTCAAAAGTCTTACTTCATTACCAGCAAGTTTGCATAACTGACACCTGTCGCCTATAGCAAAGTAAGATTGCCCTTCCTAATCCCTAGCGAATCGCTATACTTTATTGAATCACATTGTCACGGCGCTTAGGGAGGGCGGCCGGTGAGCTTTATCAACACCATTCGCGAGGACATCAAGACCGTCCAGGCGCAGGACCCTGCCGCGCAAAATGGCCTGGTCATCTTCCTGTCCTACCCCGGCCTGCACGCCAAGTGGAATCATGTACCCGAGCACTGGCTGTGGGAACACGGCCATCGATCGCTTGCCCGCGTGCTCTCGCAGTTAACCCGCCACATCACCGGCGTCGAGATTCATCCCGCCGCGCAGATCGGCAAGCGCTTCTTTATCGACCACGCCATGGGCGTCGTTATTGGCGAGACTACCATCGTGGGCGACAACTGCGTGCTCTACCAGGGCGTCACGCTCGGCGGTACCGGCAACGAGACCGGCAAACGCCACCCCACCCTGGGCAACAATGTCACCGTGGGCACGGGCGCCAAGGTGCTTGGCAACATCCACATCGGCAACAACGTCAAGATCGGCGGCAACTCGGTCGTCGTCAAGGACGTGCCCGACAACTGCACCGTCGTGGGTGTGCCCGGGCGCATCATCAAGCGCAACGGCTGCCGCGTGTTCGAGGAGAGCTTCGACGCCAAACAGCATCGCGAGTACATGCCCGACGATGCCGCCGAGCAGAGCGCCCTCAACCGTCAGGGCATCACCGAAAACGCCCGTCGCGTCAAGGAACTCGAGCAAGAGGTGGCCGAGCTCAAAGCCCTCGTCGCCAAGCTCGTGGACGAGCGCTAGGGCCGCGGGCAACCGCCACAGCCTGAACGCCAACACGAAAGGCGCGCCAGGGAATCCGCTCCCGGCGCGCCTTCTTTTCGATGTGACATGCGGGACTGACCCTTTGTCACCTTATGCGAACTGGCTTAGGTAGAGGTCGGCATAAGCGCCCTCGGCAGCCAGCAGCTCCTTGTGCGTACCCTGCTCGATGATATTGCCGTGATCCATGACCAGGATGAGGTCGGCATCGACGATCGTCGACAGACGGTGCGCGATCACAAAGCTCGTGCGCCCGCGCATGAGCGCATCCATGGCGCGGCCGATGGCGAGCTCGGTACGCGTGTCCACGCTCGACGTCGCCTCGTCCAGGATGAGGATCGCCGGGTTGTTGAGCAGCACGCGCGCGATGGTCAGCAGCTGACGTTGGCCCTGGCTGATGCTCTCGGCATCGTTAGCCACACGCGTGTCGTAGCCCTGCGGCATAGTGTGCACAAAGAAGTCGACCCGTGCGACACGTGCGGCCGCGACAATCTCCTCGCGCGTCGCCTCGGGACAGCCGTAGGCGATGTTCTCGGCAATGGTGCCATCGAACAGCCAGGCGTCCTGCAACACCATGCCAAACTGCTGGCGCAGCTCGCCGCGGTTCATGCGGCTCGTGTCCACGCCGTCGAGGGTAATGCGGCCGCCGTCGATCTCGTAAAAGCGCATGAGCAGGTTGATGAGCGTGGTCTTACCCGCGCCCGTGGTTCCCACCACGGCGATCTTCTGACCCGGCTCGGCGGTAAACGACACGTCGCGCATGAGCGGCTTGTCGGGCGAATAGCCAAAGCGCACATGCTCAAAAGCGACACGGCCTTCCACTTTGCCCGGCAGCTTGGCGGCGGCCACCGGCAACGGATCGGCCTCCATCTCGGGCTCGTCGAGCAGGTCGAACACGCGCTCGGCGCTCGCCAGCGCACTCTGCAGCGAGTTAAAGGTAAACGACAGCTCCGTCATGGGTTCGGACGCCTCGTAGATAAACTGGAGGAACGCCTGGAACACGCCGACGGTCATATGCCCGGCAACCAGCATGCTGCAGCCCACCAGCGCGATCACGATCTGCGCCAAACGGCCGATAAAGCGCACCGCGGGGCCGACGGCGTTAATCATAAAGTCGGCCTTGGTGCTCACGCGCGCCAGCTCCTTCGAAGCCTCGTGCACCTCGGCAGAGCTCTGGCGCTCACGGTTAAACGCACGGATCACCAGACGGCCCGAGTAGCCCTCCTCGACCGCGCTCGTAATCTTGGACACCCACTCCTGGCGCTCGCCCGTCACATCATGCGTGCGGCGCGACACGACCTTCGTCACCAGCAGCGAAAGCGCCGTAAAGAACAAAAAAACGAGCGTGAGCGGCACGCTAAACACGAACATCACGCTCACGGCGCCCACCACGGTACCGATCGACACCAGAAGCTGCAGCAAGCCGCGCTGCATGCTCTCGGACATCTTGTCCAAGTCGTTGGTCGCACGGCTGACGACCTCGCCGGGACGATGCGCGTCAAAGTAGGCAAGCGGCAGACGGTTGAGCTTTTGTGCGATGCGGTTGCGCAGGCGCAGGTTGAGGCGCTCGGCAACGCTCGACATCAAAAAGCTCTGGAGTGCGTAGAACGAGGCGGCGGCGGTCCAGATCATAAAGTAGATAAAGATGGTCCTGCCGCAGTTCTCCCAGGTAATGCTGAAGGTGGTGTTGTTGGCAAACGCCAGCTTCATGTGCCCCCACAGTTCATCGATCACGCGGGCGCTGTAGGCCGGCGCAGCGGTGTTAAAGATGGCATAGAACACAATGCTCGCGAACACGATATAGAAGCGCCAATGGTCGCCGGCGGCCTCGCTCCACAGGCGGCGCACCGTCGCCCAGGTGTCGCGGGGCGTCTCGTCCTCGTCCTCGTCATCAACGTCGCGCATGCGCTCCGCCTCGGCGCGGGCACGCTCGTCCTCGGCGCGCTCGTTTTCCTCGAAGAGTGCCTGGCGGCGAGCCTCGCGCTCCGCCGCCTTGGCGGCTTCGTCCAGGCCGGGCGTGGCGCCCGCCTCCTCGACTGTCTCTGCAACCGCGGCGTCATCGGCGATGCCCTGCTTCTTGAGCTCCTCGGTCATGCTACTCACCTCCCTTCATCTGCGATTCCGCGATAGCGCGGTACACCTCGCAGGTTTCCATGAGCTCGTCGTGCGTGCCCAGGCCCACGATCTCGCCGTCCTTGAGCACCACGATCTGATCGGCATGCAAAATAGTCGAGATGCGCTGGGCGATGATGAGCACCGCGGCATCGCACGTCTCGTCCTGCAGCGCATGGCGCAGCGCCGCATCGGTCTTAAAGTCCAGGGCCGAAAAACTGTCGTCGAAGATATACAGGTCGGCGCGCTTCATGAGTGCGCGGGCGATTGCCAAACGCTGGCGCTGGCCGCCCGAAAAGTTCGTACCGCCCTGCGCCACCGGCGTATCGAGCCCCTGGGGCTGGTCGAGCACAAAGGTGCTCTGGGCAACCTCCAGCGCATGGAGCATGTCAGCCTCGGTCGCACCCTCGTTACCAAAGCGCAGGTTGCTCGCCACCGTACCCGAGAACAGCCATGCCTTCTGCGGAACATAGGCGATACGCCCGCGGATGTCGTCTTGCGAAAGGTCGCGCAGGTCGACGCCGTTCAGGCGAATGGCGCCCTTCGTGGCATCGTGGAAGCGAAGCAAGAGCTTGGCCACCGTTGACTTGCCCGAGCCCGTCGAGCCCACGATCGCGGTCGTCTGTCCGCGGCGGCAGGCAAAACTCAGGTTGTACAGGGTGTCCTCGTCGGCATCGTCAAAGCGAAACGACATGTGGTCGAACACGGCCACCGTGTCGGCCCCATCTGCGGACTCAGGTGTCCCGTCGCCCAGCGTAGCCTTACCGTCCACGATGCTCGGCTCGATTTCGAGCACCTGCTGTGCACGGCTGAGGCACGCCGCGGCGCGCGGAAGCGTCAGCACCACCATCTGCGCCATCATCACAAAGAACAGGATCAGGATCGCGTACTCCAGCACGGCCGAGATGCTGCCGATTTGCATGGCATGGACGCCCACGCGGTTGCCGCCCACCCACAGCACCGCCACCTCGGCGATATTCATCAAAAAGAAGCTGGAGCTGTCGAGACCCACAAACAGGTGGTTGACCTTGATGGCATTGGCTGCGTAATCGCTAAACACCTCGTCCAGGCGCTGCTCCTCGTGGCGCTCCTTGTTAAATGCGCGGATGACGCGCACGCCCACGATGTTCTCGCGCAGCACCACGTTCATGCGGTCGATAAAGCTCTGCAGGCGCATAAAGATCGGCGCGGCGTTGGCAACGGTAAAGACCGCCGCCACCAGCACGATCGCAACGACCACGCCCAGCAGCGTGCCCATGGCAGGATCGATAAACCAGGCAAAGATGATGCCCGCCACGGCCAAGAACGGTACCGGTAACACCAGCTGAATCGTCTGCAGGATCGCTTGCTGGATCACGTTGATGTCGTTGAGCGAGCGCGTGATCATCGAACCCGTACCAAAGCGCTCAAAGTCGCTGGCGGACAGCTCGAGCGACTTATCGTAGACGGCGTTGCGAATGTCGCAGGCCACATTGGCCGCCAGACGGGCCGAAAGATAACAGCCCAGCACCGCACCACCGCTGGCCATGCCGGTCGCGATGAGCATATACACGCCGTTGCGCAAGATGTAGTCGATATCACCCGTCGTGATACCAGTATTGACCATATTCGCCAGCATCGTAGGCACCAGCAGCGTGCCGACGTTATCTATCAGCAGTACAAACAGCGTCACCGCAATCAGCCCGCGATACGGCCTCATAAATCTCATTAAGAGTCGCATGTCTCCCCTTCGCCTTTGTCGTCAGCCTCGTTCTCGGCGGCCACTTGCCGTTTAAATGCCTCGCACTCTTCGTTAAGAACATGGGAGAACTTACCGACCAAGCGCATGATCTCGCGCTGTTCCCACGGCTCGAGCGCCTCGATTGCTCCGCTGGTATATAACAGGCTCTCCGTCAAGGTCGTCTTACCTGCGTCTACATGAGCAAGAATGCCAATATTGATGATTTTCATATGATTGTCCTCCATACAAGGCCCAGAAGGGCGCAAAAATCCCCAGCGACAAATACTTTTACCGCTGGGGATGATAGGTAGGACACACATGAAAACTGCGGCCAAGGCTGGCCGTTGTCTATCACGATATGAAATGAAAAGGCAAAAGTATTCTTAAATTGGGTACAAAAACCAAGCCCTCTCCTTGAGGACGTTTGTCTTTGTTCCCATTATCAAATTTTATTTAAAAAGGCTCTGTCACAACAAATGGTTGATTTTGACGAGAAATAGCGTATAATAATAGTAAGAAACAGTACCACCGAAGGAGGTAATTGGATATGCCTACTATCAAAGACGCATTAGATATTATCGGTAAGTTGACTGTCGCAGAGCAGGAAAGCCTTAAAACAATGCTTTTAAGTCCTGCCTTTGTAAAGTCTTTGAATATTGAAGATTTCGTAGCAAAGGAACGCTTTGCAAATGGTCGTGTATGCCCTCTTTGTGGCTGTATCCATGTGGTTCGCAATGGTCATCGTAAAGATGGCACACAGCGATATGTATGTAAGGATTGTGGCAAGTCCTTCGTGATTGCTACGAACTCCATTGTGTCTGGTACAAGAAAAGACTTGTCCGTGTGGGAGCAGTACATTGATTGTATGATGAATGGCTTATCCATTCGTAAGACTGCTGTTGCTTGTGGGATTCACAGAAACACCGCATTCCTTTGGAGACACAAGATTTTGGATGCACTTCAGAATATGGCAGACGATGTTACCCTTGACGGCATTATTGAGGCTGACGAAACTTTTTTCGCCATCTCGTACAAGGGCAATCATAGCAAGAGTAAGACATTTGCTATGCCACGCAAGGCTCATAAGCGTGGTCATTCTACACATATCAGAGGCTTGTCCCAAGAAAAGGTATGTGTTCCTTGTGCGGTTAATAGGAATGGCTTGTCTATCTCCAAGATTACGAATACTGGTAGAGTTTCTACAAGAGATTTACATCATATTTATGATGGTAGGATTAAGACCAATTCCACTCTTGTTACGGACAAGATGAACTCCTATGTGAGATTTACAAATGCCAATGGCATTGACCTTGTGCAGTTAAAGACTGGCAAAGCCAAGAAAGGCATTTATAATATCCAACATATCAATAGCTACCATAGCCAGCTAAAGAGGTTTATGCGTGGCTTTAACGGTGTTTCTACCAAGTATCTGAACAACTATCTTGTGTGGAATAACCTTGTAAATTACGCCAAAGAAAGCGACATGGAGAAAAGGAACATCTTCTTAACTTTCGTTTTGGCAACATTGAAAACTGCTAAATGCAGAGATTTATCAAACAGACCAGCAGTTCCTCTGGTCGCCTAATTAGAATTTGTGGAGATGATAAGATGGTCAATATAACAGATGTAAAACAGATTCTTCAATTTGCAATAGATGCGGAGATTAAAGTCTTTCTTGATGGTGGCTGGGGTGTAGATGCTCTTCTTGGATATCAGTCAAGAGCCCATAATGATATTGACATTTTTGTAGAAAAGAACGATTATCAGAACTTTATAGAAATAATGAAAGCTAATGGCTTTTATGAGATTAAGATGGAATATACAACATTGAACCATACTGTATGGGAAGATTTGAAAAACAGAATTATTGATTTGCATTGTTTTGAATATACGGACGAAGGTGAAATTCTTTATGATGGGGATTGTTTTCCGGTAGAAACTTTTTCGGGTAAAGGAAGAATTGAGGAAATAGAGGTTTCCTGTATTGAACCATATAGTCAAGTAATGTTCCATCTGGGATACGAGTTTGATGAAAATGATGCACATGATGTGAAGTTATTGTGTGAGACACTTCATATCGAAATTCCAAATGAGTATAGATAACTGCAAATAACAGTTTGTAGGGGAGTTCTGATACTCCCCTATAAAAATGGCTATTTATCAACTGTTTGTTGTGACATAGCCTTTAAAAATACCTTGCCGCATATTGATAAACTCCTTTGCTTGGATTTTTATAGTATAGCATATCAAATTCCCAAAAGCAACCCTGTTAAGATAAGTTTTTTCTGTCACTGCACCGACTATCGTCAAGGGCGGCCGTGCAGGACGTGCGACCTATATAACATATCGACAAAAAAGACCGCCGGCGCGGGGCGGCGCCGACGGTTGCGAGAGAATATCGATTGTTGGCTGTTAAGCAGCGACGGCCTCGTAGACCGTGGCGCCCGAGAAGCTGTCGTGCAGGCTCTTGCCGCAGATCCAAGGCAGCTCGACGACCTCGCAGACCGTGTTGACCAGCTCGGAGCAGTCAGTAAAGTGCCCCTTATCGTTGAGGGCCTCGCAATCCTGAACACGCCAATAGCCATCGGTGTGCGTAATGTAGTACTCGTGATCGTTGATCGACACGAAAGCGCGCGTCTTGGAACGCAACAGCTTCAGAAATCCTTCGAAGTCGGTCTCGACGACATCTCCAGCCTGGAACATGATGTTACCTCCTGGCCCGGCGCCACCATGGCGCGTTGATAAACGTTGGTACTCCTTTAGTAAAACCTTTATCAGAGCTTATGCGCGCATCATTTAGGCAAATGGTAAAAACCGCAGGGTAGACGGGATAAAACGTTTAATCATCCCACCGGTCTGTCACATTCTGGCTGAAGTTTTATGCAAACCAGCTTTTCCACTCGGTCGCTTGCATTGTTTGGGGCCGACGGCGCGATTACGGTTTTGGTTCGGCGGGTAAGAACGAGGCATCGAGACCAACGTCAGGAGGACACATGGAGACCATCGAGGCACTCATCCACCGCCGCAGCTGCCGCAAATACAGCGATCGCCCTGTCGAGGCCGAGAAGCTCGCACGCATTATCGAAGCCGGCCAGTATGCGCCGAGCGGCATGGGACGCCAGCCGGTCACGTTCGTCGCCGTCACCGACCCCGCAACCGTCGAGCGCCTCTCGCAGCTCAACGCCCAGGCTATGGGTAGCGAGGGAGATCCCTTCTACGGCGCCAAGACCGTTGTGGTGGTACTCGTCGACCGCAGCGTGCCCACGCACCTGGAAGACGGCTCACTCGCCATGGGCAACCTGCTCAACGCAGCCTATGCGCTGGGCGTCGATTCGTGTTGGATCCACCGCGCACGCGAGGTCTTTGACTCACCCGAGGGATTGGAACTGCTGGCCAAGTGGGGTCTGCCCGCCGACGGAAGCCTGCGCGGTGTGGGCAACTGCATTCTGGGCTATGCCGAAGACGTGCTTCCCCAGGCCAAACCCCGCCGCGACAACATCGTGTACGTCAGGTAATTAGTTCCGCCGTTCTAACGAGCGGCGGCCCCGCTGACGCTGCGCGGGCCGCATTCACGCCAATCTGACGTTCAATTTCGAGGGCGCGACCAAAAGGTCAGCGCCCTCTCATTTCACGTCACCTTGGCACAAATGCGGCCCGCTCGCTGTTGGCGACTGACATCGAATGAACCGTTGTTGGCATTCGACACTTGGGCAGCTAAAAAGCCCGTCCCAAATTAGCCACCCCGCTCGCAACTTATCTTGCCGATGGGGTTGTCGTCATTTCGTTCGTCTGGGTCGCTTCGGCTTCGCTGCCTTGTTCATCCTCGCCCTTTTGGGCATCGGCGATCGTTGCGGCAGCGGCAACAACGCCGCGCTGAGGCGCCACGCCCGTCTGGGCCTGAGCGCCCTCGACAAGCTCCGTGCCGGCATGCGCGAGCTCAGCAGACCCGAACATCGCACTCAGGTCGGCCCCGCCGCCGGCGTAACCAAGCGCCGCGAGCGCGATGACAACCACCGCAACAACGACCGCGATCGGAACATAGCGATGCCAGCCTGCGGGATTGAGGCCGCTACGGCGAGCAGCGCCACGGCTAATGAAGCCGAGCGTTCCATCGTGCTTGAGCTTTGACCCCACCACACGCTTACGGCCCCACAGCGACGATTCGGCCTGCATGGCCAAGCGAGCGCTTGCCGAAGGATAGCCATATCTAGTGCGTTTGAACGAGCCGTCGAAGCCTGAGGCGCTTTTGCCCCACGTCCGCGAAGTCGTGCGACGGTTGACCGGCGCCGTGGGCTTTCGAGCCCGATTTGGTTTTGAAGTCTCCGTCATACGCCCCCGCACGCCATAACGCAATCGAAACATTACCGCTTTGGACTGTAGCACACGCGCTGCATGCGGTCACGAGCGCCTCGCTCAGCGGTCGTCGTCCTTCAGCAAGCGCCACAGGGTCGTGCGGCTTATTCCCAGCACCTCGGCAGCGCGGGTCCGGTTGCCCTGAAGGTAGCCTACGACCAGCCGCGCGATGTCGCGTTCGGTATCGGCCAGTGGACGCAGGATATACAGGTCGCTATCGAGCGTCGGAGTGCCAAAGGTTGCGGTTTTGATGACGTCTTCCTGGGCGAGCACCTCCTCCGCCACCGTGCGCTCCGCCACGCCCGGCCCTACTAATATATAGAGTCGTTCCGAGACCTCGCGAAGCTGCAGATAGTTGCGCGGCCAGCGATAGCCGTTGAGTGTCGAGGCAGCCTCCTCAGACATACTCGGAGCGGCAGTTCCAAAGACATCTGACAGATACGACAAATACTGCGCAACCTTTTTCGATGCGCCACCCTGCTCGGCAATCGCAGGCGCCACACTCACTGCGCACGCCAAGCGCTCGGTTACAAAAGTGGCCTGATCGCTTTCGCCACCGCCCGGCATATCGTTTGCCGTCAGAACCACATGGCAACGCGCGGCCAGCGCCGTGTCGGTCATCGTAGAGACAAGCTCGCGCAGACGCTGCGGCGAAAGTGCATGCCAGCCGCCAATACAAAGGGTCAGCCTTGCCTGGAACAGCGGCGATTCCGAGCTTTTGAGCAGATGGCGCCAGCCGCGATCTGTGAGTTCGTCAAGTGCCACGGACACAAAGGGTTCGTCAGCATAAGGCCCATCCAGATAGAGGCGTTTTGCAATCTCTGCCTGGCCAGCACCCAGCTCGCCCTCCAACATGAGGGGCACGCCGCGAGCATAGCTTTCGCAGACGGGGCCAGAGACCGCAGCGGCACCCTCGACAATGCCGTACGCGCTTGCCTCGTAGCGCGCCTCGACCTCATCTGCGTTAAGCCACTCAATGCCCGCGTGTGCCGCCACACCGCGCACCTCGCGGATCACGACCACCCAAAGCGCGCCGTCTTCCTTGGCGACCGGACGCACCGTGAGGCTCAAGCGCCCTCCCGCATGCCCCATCACCAGGCGCGTGCCGTTGCCCACGCGCCCCAGGCGCTCGGCGACAAATGCCGCGACATCTTGCTCGAGCGCGACATCATCCATGGTCGAAATCGCCACGTGTCCATGCCCATCGATTGCCAACGCCGAGGCCCCGGCAGCAGCCAAGGCCTCGATCAAGATTTGTAGCTTGGCGTCACTGTTCATATTGCGTCCCGTCCTCGACGCCACGCCGCCACCGACGGCCGCGCGGGCGAGTGTTTCAAAATTGAACGATATTGCTCACCAAACACTATAGGGCAGAGGCCGCCGTCCTGCGAGTATATGAGTTGCCCCGCATCGCCATCCTGGCGGGGCGATAAGAGCTCTTCGGGACCTATAAACCTGCGGACAAGCCATACCCGCAAGAGCTCCTATCGCTCCACCGCGGACATGCGCTCACCAGCATGCAGCACGCAAATAAGCTACTTCTCTACCAGATTCCCAGCACGTGCTGCATTCCCAAACTCATGCACGCAATGCCAATCCAGCAGCAAAAGCCCAATGCGATGGGCTTACCGCCCTTTTTGACCAGCTCGACGATATCGGTATTAAAGCCAATAGCCGCCATGGCCATCACGATAAAGAACTTCGAAAGCTCCTTGATGGGCGCCGTAATGGACGCGGGAAGCTGAAGCACCGTGGTGATTACGCTCGCCAGCACAAAGAACAGCACGAACGTGGGAAACGCGCGTTTAAGCGAGAACGTGCTTTTGGCGTCGCCGCCGGCCTTGCGCGCCAGATGCATCTGCCAGCATGCGAGAACCAACGTGATGGGAATAATGGCCAGCGTCCTGGTGAGCTTGACCACCGTGGCGCTTTCGAGCACATTGGCGCCGGGATGCATACTGTCCCAGGCGCTCGCCGCAGCCGTTACCGACGAGGTGTCGTTGATGGCGGTGCCGGCAAACAGGCCAAAGCCCTCGTTGGTTAGCCCGAGCATGCCGCCGAGCGTCGGAAACACGAGCGCCGCGATAACGTTAAACAGGAAGATGACCGAAATAGCCTGGGCAATCTCGCGATCGTCGGCATCGATGACGGGCGCGGTCGCGGCGATGGCAGAACCGCCGCAAATCGACGAACCCACACCCACAAGCGTCGCGATCTTGCCCGGCACGTTCATGACGCGGCAGAGCACGAAGGCGATGACAAGCGAGGTCGAGATCGTCGCCACGATAATCGGCAGCGACTGAGCGCCTTTGGACAGAATCTGCGAGAGGTTCATGCCAAAACCAAGCAGGATTACCGCGTACTGCAAGACTTTTTTAGACGTATAGGTGACACCGGCGGCGAGCTGTTCGCGACGATTCTTGGGAAAGACGAGCGCCAGGACCATGCCAAAGAGGATGGCAAACACCGGCCCGCCGACCACCTCAACCTGTTTGCCGAGCAACGTCGCGGGGATGGCGACGATCAGGCAGAACAAGACGCCCTTCCAGCGCTCGCGTACGATATTTGCCAGTTGCATATGGGATTCCTTCTTTCTATTTCACGTTTGCGACGGCTTATGATACGGCAACATTGAGCACAGCCATGCGTAAACACAGACCAAGATGCCGCAATAGTTCTCGGGCAACAGCCGAATTACCCACCGCGGAGAGCTGATTCGCGGCATAATTAACAGCTGACATATCAGTGTGATAGAACGGTTGCGAGGCACTATGGAAGAATCGATGCACGTCGGCGAGCAGGAAACGAGCCTACAGGACCAGTCCTACCACACCATTCGACGCAAAATCGTCTACCTGGACTACAAGCCGGGCGAAAAGCTGGGCGTCAAACAGCTTTGCGACGACCTTGATATGGGGCGAACCCCTGTGCGCGAGGCGCTGGTGCGTCTGGCGCAAGAGGGCCTGGTGCGTACCGTGCCCCAAAGCGGCACCTATGTCTCGCCCATCAACCTCACTCTTGCCGAGAGCGCCTGCTACATTCGCGAGCACCTGGAAAAGCAGGTGATTGTGGAGTGCTGCGCCCGTGCCACCTCGGCAGGCATCGAGCAGCTCGACCGAGCCATCGCGCTGCAGGAAAAGACCATGACCGAAGAGGATCGCATCGGCTTCTTTTTAAGCGACAACCTCATGCACCGCATGATCTTTAGCATCGCGTGTCGCAGTACCGTGTGGTCCTGGCTCGAGGCGACCAATGCCGACCTGGAGCGCTTCCGCTGGCTGCGCGCCGCCACGCAGACGCTCGACAATCAGGAGACTGTTAACGAGCACAAGCAAATCCGCCGCGCTATCGCCGGTCGCGACCCCATCGAGGCGAGTTTTTTGGTCAGCAAGCACCTGCACATGATGTTCCGTAACCAAACGGAGGTTCTGGACCAGTTCCCCGAGTACTTCGAGACCAGCAAGCTCCGCTAACCTGCCAAGAAGGGACAGGTTTATTTTGGCAGGTTTTATCTGGGCAAATGCAATAAGGCCCGACTCCGCCACAACGGAGCCGGGCCTTGGCTGTTAAATAGCACCAACAACGGCAACGCCACATACCTGGCGCAACATCCGCTACTCGACAGTAACGCTCTTTGCCAGGTTTCGGGGTTGGTCAACATCGCAACCGCGCAAGATAGCGACCTCGCGGGCGAGCAGCTGCAGCGGGACGCTCGCCGTGATGGGGCTGAACACGTCGCGGACGGCCGGCACGCGGATGATGCAGTCGGCGATCTTGTTGATCTCCTCGTCGCCCTCGGTGGCAACGACGATGACCTTGGCACCGCGCGCCTTGCACTCCATGAGGTTCGACACGGTCTTGTCGTAGGTTGCACTCTTGGTGGCCACGGCGATGACGGGGAAGCCCGGATCGATCAGCGCGATGGGGCCGTGCTTCATCTCGCCGGCCGCATACGCCTCGGCATGCAGGTAGCTGACCTCCTTGAGCTTGAGTGCGCCCTCGTAGGAGATGGCAGCGCCCATACCGCGGCCCACGAACAGCGCCGACTGCGCGTCCTTGCACAGCAGGGCGGCCTCGTGCACGGCTTCGGCCTGCGTGTCCAAAATCCACTGGATCTGCTCGGCCGTATCGGAAAGCTCGCGGAACATCATGCGTGCCTGTTTGGTGGTCAGACGGTACTTGACCTGCGCCAGCAGCAGAGCCAAAAGCGTGAGGCTCACAACCTGGCCGATGAAGCTCTTGGTCGAGGCGACGGCGATCTCCTTGTTGGCCTTGGTGTAGATGACGCCGTCGCTTTCGCGCGCCACCGGGCTGCCCACCACGTTGGTGATGCCAAAGACCTTGGCGCCCTTGATACGCGCGTCGCGAATGGCGGCGAGGGTATCGGCCGTCTCGCCCGACTGGGACACGGCAACGACGAGCGTCGTCGGCGTGATGATGGGGTTGCGATAGCGGAACTCGCTGGCAGCCTCAACCTCGGTGGGAATGCGAGCCCAGCCCTCAATAAGGTTCTTTGCGATGAGTCCGGCGTGATAGCTGGTGCCGCAGGCGATCACGTAGACGCGGTCGATATCGTTGAGCTCCTCGAGCGAAAGGCCCAGCTCGTCGATATCGAGCTCACCGGCGGGGGTCATGCGGCCAACCAGGGTATCGCGCACGACGCGAGGCTGCTCGTGGATCTCCTTGAGCATAAAGTCGGGGTAACCGCCCTTTTCGGCCATGTCCAGGTCCCAGTCGATGTGGGTGACCTTGGGCTCGATGACATTGCCGGCCTCGTCGGTGTACTCGACGCCCGCAGGCGTAAGCTTGGCAAACTGACCGTCCTCGAGCACCACGACATCGCGGGTGGCATCGATAAGCGCGATCACGTCGGAGGCAACGTAGGAGCCGGTCCCGCCCACGCCGACCACAATCGGAGAGTCCTTGCGGGCCACGGCGATCACGCCGGGCTCGTCGGCACACACGGCGGCCAAACCATAGGCGCCTACCACGTGGGTGCAAGCCTCGCGCACGGAGGCCATCAGGTCGTGCGTCTCGGCATAGGCCTCTTCGATCAGATGCGCGAAGACCTCGGTATCGGTCTCGCTCTTAAAGTGGTGGCCGCGGCCCTCCAGCTCCTCGCGCAGCTCGGCGAAGTTCTCGATAATGCCGTTGTGGACGATGGCGATGCGACCGTCGCAGCTGGCGTGGGGATGAGCGTTAACGACGGAAGGCTTGCCGTGGGTGGCCCAACGGGTGTGACCGATACCGCAGGTTGCGTCACTATCGATATTGGAAAGCTCGCTCTCCAAACCCACAACCTTACCCACGCGGCGGATGACGTCGAGGTGTGCCGCGGCACCCTCGCCCACCTCGAGCGCGACACCCGAGGAGTCATAGCCGCGATACTCCATACGCTTGAGGCCCGTGACCAGGATGTTCTTTGCAATATCAGAGCCGGTGTAGCCGACAATTCCGCACATAGGATAAATCCCTTCGTTCGCGTGACTGCAAGACGTCCACGCACAGGGGGCGCTGAGACGTATAACGTTCGAGTATTGTACTCACGCAAGCGCAAGCTGATATACCAGAAGTGGTATCTCAACTTAGATACCACCCGATGCACACATGCCCAGCCGGTCCAAACCGCCACAATGGGGACAGGAACCTTTGTGGTGGTTTGGACCGGGGCGGCGGCCTATCCCGGCGAAAGATCTCGATCTGTAACATCTGGGCCGCAATAAGCCGGCTTAGTGTTACAGATCGAGACATTACGGTTCGGCCCCTGCACTATGTCTCGATCTGTAACAGGTAGAGCCGGTTTTGCCGTCCAGATGTTACAGATCGAGACAATTGAAGGCCCGGGCAGCTCAAGCCACCACAAAGGTGCCTGCCCCCTTCGTGGTGGTCGCGCTGGCAACGGCGTTTCCCCAGATAAAACCTGCCAAAATAAACCTGTCCCTAATTGGCAGGTTTTGACACCCTGGGGGCGGGCGATGCTACAATCGGACTTGTACTTGAAACGCATCAAAGGGGCCGCCATGGCAAAGGTAAAAATCAGCGACGTCGCGCGCGAGGCCGGGGTTTCGTTGGGCACGGTTTCCAACGCGCTCAACCACCCCGAAAAGCTGCGCCCCGAGACCCTCAAGCTCATCAACGAGACCATCAATCGCCTTGGCTACCTGCCCAACCAAAGCGCTCGCCAGCTGGCCGGCGGCACCACTAAGTCCTTTGGCCTTGTCCTCCCCCGTCTCGATCACGGCTTTTCGCTCCAGATTGCCAGCGGTGCCCACAACGAGGCACGCAAGCACGGCTATGACTTGCTCATCGCCAATGCCGATAACGACGATATTCTCGAGGATCATTACCTGCGCTATTTTATGGGCACGCAGATGTCCGGCGTCATGGTTCAGCCCATGGCGTCCCTCGATTGGCACCCCGCCATGACCAAGATTCCCGTCCCCATCGTCCATCTGGACGTCCATTGTTCAGAACCCGGTTACTACGTGGCCGCCGACAACGAGGCACAGGGGCGCATTATCGCCGAGCTCGCCATCGCCCGCGGCGCACACCGCATCGTCGTTGTAGGCCGAGCGGCATTTATGCAGCTCACCCTGCGCGTCCTTGGCATCCACAAGGCACTTGCCCTGCATCCCGATATCAAAATTGAGGTCATCGATGCCGGAGAGTGGAATACCGCAGCCGACGGCTACAGCATCGGTACCCAGATTGCCGAACGCCCTGCTGACGAGCGCCCCGATTTTGTCATCGGCCTGACCGACGTATTGGCCTCGGGCGTTATCTCGGCGCTGACCGACAAGGGCATTTCCGTCCCCGGCCAGATTCTTGTTGCCGGCTGCGATGGCAACCCGCTTGCCTGGAGCGGATCGGTCCCCCTCACCACGGTAGCACCACCGGGCTACGAGATCGGCCGCAAGGGCGTGCAGCTGCTCATGGAACAAATCGAGGATAAACCTGCCGCCAAGACCAAACGAGTCCGCATCGGCTCCGCCGCGCGCACCGTCACCACGGTCACGGCCACCGAGGACATTAACCGTCAGGAGCTCGTGCGCCCCTTCTTGCTCGAGCGCGTAAGCACCCAAAAGGCCGAGCAGCACCCGACGGGCCCATCCGCGGCCCCTATAACCGACATCAACCTGGGCGCCTACTTGTAACAAAAAACGCCGCAACGAAACAGGCCCGCTGCGGCGTTTTTTACTGGCCCCATGTGCCCTCCCCGTTTAGCCGGACCTGCAGCTACGGATATTTATGGAATGTAATCCATTTTTCATTAACTTTTTTGCAAAAATGTATTCAATTCCATTTTTAGAACAGTGCCTCCGCGCAGGCGCCGTTACCGTCACCGTCCTGCGGGATCGGGCGCGGGGCATGGCGACTCGCGGCAAACGCTAGCGCACAGCCTTGACCGCCGCCGGCAGATCGAACAGCGTATCGAGCACGGCCTCGCAGCCGTCCACCACGTCCTGCGGCAGCGGCACGATATCGGGGACGGCAAAGACGTGGCAGCCGGCCGTGATGCCCGAGACGCAGCCGTTGCGGGAATCCTCGACCACGGCGCACTCCTCGGGGGCAAAGCCCGCGCGCTCGCAGGCGAGCAGGTACATCTCGGGGTCGGGCTTGCCGTGCACGACGTCCTCGCCGCAGGTCACCGTCTCAAACTTGTCAAAGAGGCCAACCGTCTTAAGGTTGCGTTCGGCGGTAACGTGGCGCGACGACGTCGCAAGGCCCACGTGATAGCCCGCAGCCAGCAGCTCGTCGATGCACTCGGCGGCACCGTCCTTAAGCTCCAGATCGGTCTTGACCATCTCGTCGCGAATCTCCCTATGGCGACGATAGATTGCCTCAGCGGTTTCGCAGCTGCCGTAATGCTCATCAAGGATCTCCATGACATCGGGCAGCGTGCGACCGATAAACTGATGGATCAGCGCATCATCAATCGCGAATCCCAGCTCGGCCGCGCCCGCCTTCCACGCCTTGATACCCAAACGCTCGGTATCGACCAGCGTTCCGTCCATGTCAAAAATAACGGCCTTGATCATATCGGTCCCCCATCTCTTCGCACTGCTGTACTCCCGCAACTTTACCGCACCTGTAAACTTGTATATAACGTATATAGCATATTGCACTTCCGTTACATAGATAGAAGTCTTATGACAAGCAGTCCAGTAGGATTATAGTTTTCGACCGAGTACATATTGGTAAGGATCAATTCATGCTTTCAGACACCACCGCACCCGCAGAGGGGCTTCAGGACAAACTCGCAGCGCTCGAGCAGCTGCTTTTAGCATACGGACGCGTCGCCATCGGCTTTTCCGGTGGCGTCGACAGCAGCTTTTTGGCCGCGGTCTGCGCCCGCATCATGCCCGCCAGCACGCTTCTCGTTCACCTCACCACGCCGTTCATCGGCACGCCCGAGCAGGCTTCGTTTGAGCGGGCGGTTGACGGGCAGGCCGATGAGGGGCCACATTTCAAGCTCCCCGTGCTCAACCTCTCGGTCGATCAGCTGCAGCTCCCCCAGGTAGCCTGCAACGACGCCGACCGCTGCTACCACTGCAAGCGCGCCGGCTTTACCGCCATCGTCAACCACGCAAGGTCGCTGGGCTTTCCCACCGTCATCGACGGCAGCAACGCAAGCGACCGCGGCGACTACCGCCCCGGCATGCGCGCCGCCCAGGAGCTCGGCGTGCGCTCGCCGCTTATGGAGGTCGGCTTTACCAAGGACGAGGAGCGCGAGCTGCTACGCGCCTGGGGCTATCCCGTCTGGAACCTGCCGGCAGGAGCCTGCCTGGCCACGCGAGTCCCCACGGGCGAGGAGCTCACGCGCGAGAAGGTCGATGTAATCCGCACCTGTGAGGACTACCTGCACGACCTTGGCCTGGACCAGGTCCGCGCACGCCTCGTCGGCGGCTGCATGCATATCGAGGCCGCGCCGGCAGACGTCGCCAAGATCGCCGCCCTCAGCGGTGCCGCCGTCGACGCCGAAGGCAAGACCCCGCTGCCCGCCGCCATCGAGTCCACGCTGCGCGAGCTGGGCTGCGGCCATATCTCCCCCGAGGTCACCCCCTACATCCACGGCAACATGAACCAGTAACCTACCAAAAAGGGACGGGTTTATTTTGGCAGGTTTTATCTGGGGAAACGCAGACAGGGCCGCGACGCCTATAGCGTCGCGGCCCTTTTCCTTGGAGAAGGATCGATTAATGGAACGGAGAGCCCGTTCTAACCCTCGAGCCCGGCGTTGATGAGCTCGGCAATCTCGACAGGATCGGTGCTTTCGCGCACTTTGTCACGGAAGCCTGCGTCCATCAGCATCACGGCAGCTTTGGAGAGCAGGCGCAGATGCGTGGTTCCAGCCTCGCCGGCGGGCACGTACAGTGCGAGCGCGACATCGACGGGCACGCCATCAAAGCTCGGCCACTCAACAGGCTCGGACAGCTTGAGCACGGCCACGCCCGGCGTATGGATCGCATCGCTCTTGGCATGCGGAACGGCAAAACCGGCGACAAGGCCGGTCTCGGCCTCGTTCTCGCGAGCAATAAAGGCAGCCTCTACGGCAGATGCGTCATCGGCAAAGCCGAGCTCGATGGCCTGCTCGGACAAATAATGCAGGGCATCCTCGCGCGAGGCGGCGGTATACCCGATCGTCACTTGGTTGGCAGATACAAATCCCATGGAAACCTTCCTTACAACACAGACCTGACTGCAGCTTCGATACCGTCGGCGTCCAAACCGTACTTGTGCAGCAAATCGACCGCAGGGCCGGACTCGCCATACACATCGCGCACGCCGACGCGTCGCATCGGCAACGGATGCTGTTCCGCGAGTACCGAGGCCACGGCCTCGCCAAGACCGCCGATAATCGAGTGCTCCTCGGCAGTGACCACGCGACCAGTCTTCTTGGCGCTGGCAACCACCAGGCGCTCATCAAGTGGCTTGATCGTGTGCATGTTGATGACCTCGGCATCGATGCCATCGGCAGCGAGCGTCTCGGCAGCCTCAAGCGCCTCGGCGACCATAAGGCCACAAGCGATGATCGTGACATCAGAGCCCTCCCGCACAACAACACCGCGGCCGATCTTGAACTCGTAGCCCTCGTGATCGTTGATGACCGGTGTTGCCAGGCGGCCGAAGCGCATGTAGACCGGCCCCTCAAACTCATAGGCGGCGCGCACACAGGCGCGGGCCTCGACATCGTCGGCGGGAACGACCACCGTCATACCCGGAATCGTACGCATGAGTGCGATATCCTCGCAGCACTGGTGCGTGGCGCCGTCCTCGCCCACCGAAATGCCGGCATGGGTGGCGCCAATCTTGACGTTGAGGTGCGGGTAGCCAATGGAATTGCGGACCTGCTCGTAGGCGCGACCGGCGGCAAACATCGCAAAGGTGCTCGCAAAAGCAACGCGGCCCGTGGTCGCGATGCCGGCGGCAAGACCCATCAGGTTGCTCTCGGCGATGCCGGCATCGTAAAAGCGCTCAGGATGGGCAGTCTTAAACTTACCCGTCTGCGTAGCGGCAGCCAGGTCGGCATCGAGCACTACAAAGTCATCGTGCTCATTGCCCAGCTCGACGAGCGCCTCGCCGTAGCTTACGCGCGTGGCGACTTTTTGACCTCTGCCATTAGAGCTCCTCTCCTGCTGCCGCGAGCTCGGCCATGGCCTGCTCAAACTGCTCGTCATTGGGCGCCTTGCCATGCCAGCCAACCTGGTTCTCCATAAAGGAGACGCCTTTGCCCTTCACCGTCTCGGCGATGATAGCGACGGGCGCGCCGGTCACCTCGCGAGCTTCGGCGAAAGCCGCCTCAATCTGCGCCATGTCGTTGCCATCGGCTAGCTCTATCACATGCCACTTAAAGGCGCGGAACTTGTCGGCAAGCGGCATGGCCGAGTTGACTTCATCGATCGTGCCGTCAATCTGCAAGCCGTTGTGGTCGACGACGGCAACAAGATTGTCGAGCGCATGGTTGCCGGCAAACATAGCCGCCTCCCACACCTGGCCTTCCTCGCACTCACCGTCGCCCAGCAACGTGTAGACACGGTAGCTGTCGCCCCAGTGCTTAGCGGCAAGCGCCATTCCAACTGCAGCAGAGATGCCCTGACCGAGCGAGCCGGTGGACATATCGATGCCTGGGGTATCGTTCATGTTGGGATGGCCCTGCAGTCGGCTGCCAATATGGCGGAGCGTCTCGAGCTCTTCGACGGGAAAATAGCCGCGATTTGCCAACACCGAATACAGGCCCGGCGCCGCGTGACCCTTGGAGAGCACAAAGCGGTCGCGATCGGCCTTGTGAGGGTCGGCAGGATCGATATTCATTTCCTCAAAGTACAGATACGTCATGATGTCGGCTGCACCGAGCGATCCACCCGGATGTCCCGACTTGGCCGCGTGAACCGCAGTCACGACACCCTTCCTGACCTCATTGGCGACCTTCGCCAGCTCCTGGTTGGTCATACGAATTCCTCTCTTGAGAACAACCCCGGCACCGGATGGCGCGATGCCGAGGGCAACCCGGTCGTTAAGCCTGAGCGACGACCTTCTGCCAGTCAGCCTCAAAAGAGGCGAGGCCCTGGTCGGTCAGCGGGTGATGCAGGCACTTCTTGAGAGCGGCCATGGGCACGGTCGCGATGTCGGCACCAAGAAGAGCCGCCTGGGTCACGTGGTTGGGTGTGCGGACCGAAGCGGTGATGATCTCGACGGTGTCGTCGACGTTCTTGCCGGTCCAGTCATAGTTCTTGATGCAGGTCACGACATTGTCGAGCTGCGAGATGCCGTCCTCGGCGATGTCGTCAAAGCGGCCGACAAACGGGCTGATGTAGCGGGCACCGGCGTTGGCGGCCATGAGGGCCTGCGTCGGCGAGAAAACAAGCGTCATGTTGACGCGCACGCCCGCATCGGCCAGGGCGCGGCAGGCGGCGAGGCCGGCCTCGCACACGGGAAGCTTGACCACGATGTTGGGAGCCAGGGCGGCAAGACGCTTGCCCTCCTCGATCATGCCCTCGGCAGTGGTCGCGGTGGACTCAGCAGACACGGGCAGGCCCTCGCAGAGCTCGGCAATCTTGAGCATATGGGGCTCAAAGTCGGCGAGCTTGCCGCCGGTCTTGGCGTACAGGGACGGGTTGGTGGTGACGCCGGCAAGGCAGCCCCAGCTCTTGGCCTCGGCGATCTCGTCAAGGTTGGCGGTATCGATAAAGAACTTCATGGTGCAAACTCCTTCTAAGGAATCCAAAACTCAAAAAATAGGACAAAGGGGATGTCATTTTGTCCTATGTGCCGGGCCTGCAGCTGGGACATGCCCCAGGCCCGGCGTCGTGTAGGAAAAGCTACTTAGAGAGCCTTCTCGATGCGGCTCGTGACGCCCTTGAGGTTAAGACCGACGACGTACTGCTTGATCGGGCGCTTGATGTGCTCGATCACAAAGCGCTTGCCGTCAATGTCCTGGGCAGCGAGGTTGCGATAGAGCTTCTCGACCTGCTCCTTGACCTCGGGATCGTTGAACGCGTAGTGGCCGGAGACATCCAGAATCTTCAGGCTGAGCTCGTCGTCGGCCAGAATGTCGTCAACCTGCAGGTTTACATCGTCGCCGGTCATCCACTTGCGCCAGCGCTCGGTCTTGATGGCCTTGACCAGCAGCGTGTGATACAGATCGGAGGGATCGTCGCACAGGCCGTTGTCGACCAGAATCTGCTCGGTAGCGCAGAGCTTGAGGTAAGCGCGGGTCTCCTCGGTGCCGTACTGAGGGGCGACATTGGAAGCGGTCACGTGTGCCGGGATGTGCTCGAGCAGCGTCGCGTCGTCCAGGTAGTCGGCGTTGTGCTCCTTCAGGCCCACGCCGTAGCGCTTGGCCATGTCGGCGAGCTCGCGGGCATTCTTAAAGTTGTAATGACCGACCTGCTCGGTCCAACGGGTGAGCGTACCGGTCTGGCCGACGATAAAGGTGGGCATGGGGCAGCCGCGCTTCTCGAGCTCGGGCTGCAGCTGAGAAATGAACTCCTCGTACTTGTCGGTGGAGGTCAGGCCGCCATTGGTCTCCTCGGTACCGACCTCATAGGCAACCTCGGGCAGGTTATGCTCGCGACGGTACTGCTCAAGATAGTCGATAAGATCGATCGTGCGGCGAAGCACCACGTCGAGCGGAATAACCTTGCCGATCTGATAGGGGTCCTTGGTGGGGTCGACCATCAGCAGGTCAAAGCCTGCCTCCATGTCGGCGACAAAGGACTTGCGGGCGAGCTCCATGGCCTCGTCCTCGGGCAGGTGGGCGTTACGCTCCTCGTCGCGCTGCCACGGACCGCCGTGATCGCGGCACAGGTAGTACGGACCGGTATAACCCACCTCGTCGGCAACCTTCTTAATGTCGGCGGCAAAGCGCGTCTGGTCCCAACCGTTGACGTAGCCGGCGCCCATCTCGTCCATATCGACCTGGTTGCGGCTAGCGATAAACATGGGCGGGAAATCCTCGTCCTTGGCAAGCTCGAACACGGCCTGAATCAGGTTGGGGCTCATGGGACCAATGCCGACCATGGTTGCGTGATCGCCGCTGTCCTGCAGCTTGAGCATGCCCTGAACGGCCTGGCGGATGGTGAGGTTGGACATTTTGTTCTCCTTCTCCAGAGGATTTTTGACAAAAGTTCCCTGGGACCCAGATGTGGGCCCTATCAGTGCGGATGGATTTTGTTGTGTAGGGGCGGTTGTGCGGAGTCAAATCCATCCCTCCGCACAACCGGAGTCCTTAAAGGTTTACTTGGCCTGCTTATCGAGCGTGGGCTTCATGGCAATCAGGATTGCAGCGGCGACCAAGGAGCCAATCACGATGTCCAGGCAGAACAGCGCGACGTTGTTGGTGGCCAGGGCGACAATAAAGCCACCATGCGGAACATAGCAGTCGATGCCCTGGAAGGCGGCAAGCGCCGCGCCCACGGCAGAGCCGATGCAAATGCCGGGCAGGGTGTGGCCAAAATCCTTGACCGCGAAGGGAATAGCGCCCTCGGTAATACCGATGCAGCCCATGAACAGCGCAGAGATGCCCATCTGACGGTCAGCGTCATCGAACTTGTTCTTGGCGATGAGCGCAGCGAGGCCGCAAGCAATCGGGGGAATGGCGACGGCGACGCGGAACATACCGTTGGGGCCGTAGATGCCGGAGGCCATGATGGCCATGGTAAAGGTTGAAGCGGTCTTGTTGATGGGGCCACCCATATCGAAAGCGGTCATAACGCCAATGACCAAGCCCAGGACGACGGCGGAGCCGCCCTGCAGGCTGCCGAGCACGCTGGTGAGCCAATCCATCACAAAGCCAAGCGGCGTGGCCAAGATGTAGATGTAAGCCATGCCCAGGACGAGCGAGGTCAGAATCGGGATGATCAGAATGGGCATGATGGTCTGGATGGTGTTGTTGACCTTCCAGGTCTTCATCCAGCGGACAAAGTAACCGCAGATGACAGCCATGATCATGGCGCCCAAGAAGCCGGTCGAAACGCTGTTGCCGCTCGGGGTGACGACGGCGTTGTTAACCAAGTAGCCCAGGACGAAGCCGGGGGCAAGTGCGGGCTTACCGGCCATCGAGTAGGCGATGTATGCCGCAAGCACCGGAATCATCATAGAGATGCCGGCCATGCCGATAGTGTTAAGACTCACCATCAACGGGTTGGTGACCTCCATACCGCTAGCACCGGCAGTACCGGATGCCAACGAGAAGGCGAGGAACACGCCACCGATAACGACGATGGGGATAAAATAGGAAACACCGGTATTGAATGCATTGAGCAGCGTCTTGCCAGGATCGGCAAAGATGGACTGCCTGGACGCCGGTGTCGGGGCCTGCGGGGCAGCGGAGACGGCCTTCTTCTCTGCCTTGGCCTCGGCCTTGGACGCGTCAACGGCACCGCCCGTCGCCTTGATGATCTCGACAGCCTGGTCGATAATCTTTACCGGATCGGCGATTACATCCGAGGTGCCGACCTTGAGGAACTTGCCCTCGGCCATCTTTTGCTCAAAACGGTCCTCGTTCTCGACACCCACGTCGACGGACTCGAGCACCAGGTCGGCGGAATCAACGTCTTCCTGCGTGAGCTCATTCTCGATACCCAGACCACCCTGAGCCTCGACTTTGCACTCGATGCCACGAGCGGCGCATTCATCCTGAATCGCCTTCTGGGCCATATACGTGTGGGCGATACCCACGGTACAGGCGGCAACGCCTACGATCTTCATTGCTTCCCTCTTTTCATAGAGTTGCGTGCGCAAGACACCGTTTGCGGAGGCCTCCGGAGCATCCCCTGCCGTTTGGACTTGCTGTCTTTTCGACAAGACCAATATAGGTGCTCGTTTTTCTTAATGCCAGTTTATTTCGGTAAACGCGCAGGTCAGAGCGTTGGTTACGCTATTTAGTTATGCGTTTAACTAAAAATGAATCCTGCGATTTTACCCTCGATTTCAAAAGTCAAGAAGTATTTGATTTTCTCGGTAGACGGCAGATGCGCATGCCGGTCACAAATTTCGACCCCACCCATATACCGCATTTGTTGCATACTCATATGAAAGGAAAAAGTCGCTCGCCAAAGCGCATCCCTCACCAAGACTCAAAGTCATCATGTTGGAAAATGCTCATCTGTCGGAAGGAGTCGCTGTGGCAAAACAGCGCGTTACGATCGCAGACGTCGCTCGAGAGGCGGGAACCTCGACGGCAAGCGTCTCGTATTACCTCAACGACAAACGAGAAAAGCTTAGCGAGAAGACGCAGGCAAAGATTGCGCGCGTCATCAAGGAACTCGGATACGTTCCCAACGCCCAAGCGCAAACGCTCACCGGCAAGCAAACCCACGTCATCGCCATCATCATCTTGGATAACACCAACAAATGGGCGGGCCTCGTCCTCAACGGCATGGAGCAGGTCATGCTCCCCGCGGGCTACCAGACGGTCGTTTGCACGAGCAGCTTTAACCCCGAGACCGAGCTCATGTATGTCGACAAAATGCTCTCACTGGGCGTCGATGGTTTTATCATCCAGCCCACGGCAAATTTCAAGGCAGTCCACGACCGCATCAAGCGCGCCGACAAGCCCGTCGTCTTTTTTGACGCGGCCATCTACAGCCCAGGCACCAGCTGGATCAAAACCAACCTCTACGACGGCGCGTACAATGCCACGCAGGCGCTTCTCGACGCCGGCTACGAAGACTTCTTTTCCATCGCCGCCAACATGACCGAAATGCGCACTCGCATGGAACGTTTTCAGGGATATGCCGAGGCATTGGCCGCGAATGGGCAGCTCTACAAAGCCATCCCCATCGATCACAACAAGCCGTCAATCAACGAGCTCACCGAATACTTTAAATACAAGTTCAACCCCGCCAAGCGCACGCTCATCTTCGTACAAAACCAATGGGCGCTTCCCCGTGTCTACAAGGCCCTCCAACCCATGGCCCATCTACTTCCGCAGCAAATAGGTCTTTTGGGACTCAACTGCGAAGACTGGACCAACCTCACCACGCCGACCGTCTCCACGATCATCGAGCCCGTCGACCAGGAAGGCAGGGAGGCGGCCGAGATGCTGCTCGCCTTGCTTGACGGCAGCAGCCAACCCGGCGAGCAGCGCATTCTCGAGTGCAAGCTCAACTGGCTCGACTCCACCTCGATCTAGCCATACGTCAAATATGAAGCAAATGAACCAGTGGCGTTTGTCCCAAATCTTAAGTATTTGTTCGACAGAACGGCCTCTGCCGGCTCCTGCTAGACTAGTAGATTCCCAACCGTCCATCCAGGAGCCCCCATGTTGCGCAAGTCCGCCTACAAGCAAGCACTTTCCATCGGCACCGCCGTGGTGCTGGGGTTTGCGCTGTTTACGGGATCGCTCGATGGGGCGCCCAAGTTGCTGTCGCCGCAAAGTGATGAGCAGGCGGCGGCTCTGGCCGAGAAGCAAAACGAGAGTCCCAGCCGTACCGACGACGAAGCGGACTTGGTCGCCCGGCTCGAATCGGGAACAGCGAGCTCCGAGGACTCCGGCAATGGCTCCGATTCCGTCGCAACCGACACCGGCGACGACGCTTCCGCGGACAGCGTCGCCACCCCCATCGACGAGGTCGAAAACCCCGACCTCAACCGCGCCCGCGGTGTATATCTCAGCAGCATTCCCGACTACGCCGGCAACCCCTACGTTGCCCTCCGCGCCGACGGCACGCATCCGCTCGGCATGCCATCGTTCACGCTCGATGAATACGAACGGGCCACCGAAGAGGGCTGCTTTAAGAAATTCTCCAAGCTCGACAGCCTGGGCCGCACTCGCAAGGCGCTCGCCTGCGTGGGCCCCGAATCGCTCGGTCAGGGCAAGCGCGGCGATATCTCGCGTATCCATCCTGCCGGTTGGCACCAGCAGCGCTACGACTTTATTCCAGGCCAGAGCCTCTACAACCGCTGCCACCTCATCGCCTGGTCACTCTGCGGCGAAAACGCCAACCGCAAGAATCTCCTCACCGGCACGCGCTATCTCAACGAGACGGGCATGCTGCCGTTTGAAGAGCGGATCCTCGACTACGTCCGCGACACGGGCAACCACGTGCTCTATCGCGTCACGCCTATGTACAACGAGGAGGAGCTCGTCTGTCGTGGCATTCGTCTGGAAGCACAATCGATCGAGGACCACGGCAAGACCCTGTGCTTCCACGTGTACTGCTACAACCTGCAGCCGCACGTGCAGATCGACTACGCCACCGGCCGCAACCAGGCATCCGGAGACTAGTGCCGACCGCGCCGCCCGTAACCCAAAAATGATCCGTTTTCCTCCGTTCCCAAGGGATCAAATAAGGCCGCCCCGGTTACCCAGGGCGGCCTTTTCGTCAGCACCTACATTGCAGACAAAGCCACACGTTACTTAGCTCGGCCCTCCTCATAGCGCTCGACCAGCTTGGCCTGAACGTCATAAGGCACCTGCTCATAGCCTGCAGGCTTCATGGTAAAGTCGCCCGTGCCGCGCGTGATAGAGCGCAGGCGCGTCGAGTAATCCGTTAGCTCGGCCAGCGGCGCCTGTGCGATAACAACGGTGTCGCCGCGCTCATCGGTCTCCATGCCCGTCACGCGACCGCGCGAGGCCGAGATGTCGCCCATCACGGCGCCGGCGTAGCTCTCGGGGATAGTCACCGTGATTTCCTCGATGGGCTCCAGCACCACCGGGTCGGCATCGGCGCACGCCTTGCGCAGGCCGATGCGGGCCGCCGCGCGGAACGCCATCTCGTTGGAGTCGACGCTGTGATACGAGCCATCGTACACAGCCACGCGAATGCCCGTGAGCGGGTAGCCGGCGATGATGCCGTCCTTCATAGTCTCCTGGACGCCCTTGTCCACGGCAGGGATCAGCGAACGCGGAATGCGGCCGCCCACGACCTCGTCAACAAACTCATAGCCGTCGCTCGTGCCGTCGGGCCCAATGAGCGGCTCCACGCGCAGCCAGCAGTCGCCGTACTGCCCGGCGCCGCCGGTCTGCTTCTTGTGGCGACCCTGGGCGCTTGCCGTGCGGCGGATGGTCTCGCGATACGGAATGCGGATCGGCACGCTCTTTGCCACAACCTTGGTACGGTCCTCCAAACGGTTGAGCAGCACCGAAACCTGCGCCTCGCCCACCGCCGAGATGATGGTCTGCCCGGTCTCCTCGTCGCGGTCGATACTCATGGTCGGATCGGCCTTGCAGGCCTTCTCGATAAACGTGTAGAGCTTCTCTTCGTCGCCGCGATTCTCGGCCTCAATGGCGATGCGGTACTGCGAGTTGGGGAACTTAAACGCCGCAGCCTCGACCTTACCGGTAATCGAGAGCGTATCGCCCGTCTCGGCAGCCAGCTTGGGCGCCACGATGATATCGCCGGCATAGGCGTGACCGACCTCGGTCATGTCGCGGCCGCACATCACATACAGGTGAGCCAGACGCTCGCCCTTGCGCGTGCGCGCATTGACCAGCTCAAGGCCCGGTTCAAGCGTACCCGTCAGCACCTTGATAAAGCTGATGCGCCCCTGTTGCGGATCGGCCAGGGTCTTAAACACAAATGCCACCGGACGGTCATCGTCACTCGAGATCTTGAGCGAGTCGCCGTCGATGAGCGGCATCTCGCCGTAGTCGGTCGGCGCCGGGAAGTACGTCGCGATGTCGTCCATCAGCGAGTTGACGCCCTGCTCCTTAATGCAATCGCCCGCAAAGACCGGCACAAAAATGCGCTCGGCAATCGCCTTCGACAGCAGGCCCTCGAGCTCTTCCTGCGTCAGCGTCTCCTCGCCTTCCAGGTATTTCATCATCAGTTCGTCGTCGGCCTCGGCCACCAACTCGCACAGATGGTCATGGGCCTCCTCGGCCTGGGCACGATACTCCTCGGGGATCTCCGACTCAACGGCTTCGGCGCCGTTGCAATGGCGCGCCTTCATGCGCACCAGGTCGATGATGCCGTCAAAGTCCTCGCCCTCGCCCCAGGGAAGGGTCACGGCGCCTAGGCGCGTGCCAAAGCGCTCCTGCAGCAGGTCCATCGTGGTCGCAAAGCTGGCCTCGGAGCGCGACAGGCGGTTTACGAACACCGCGCGTGCCAGGCGTAGGTCCTCGGCGGCATACCAGAGCTTAACCGTCGTAGGCTGCGGGCCGGCCTCGGCGTCGACCACAAACAGAGCCGTCTCGCAGACGCTCATCGCGGCAAAGGCGTCGCCGATAAAATCGGGGTAGCACGGGGCATCGAGCACATTGATGCGCGCGCCCTTCCAGTCGATCGGCGCGATGGTCGTCGAGATGGAAAATGCACGCTTGACCTCTTCGGGGTCATAGTCGAGCGTGGGCTTGGTGCCGTCGTGGCCGCCCAGGCGGGCGGTCTTGCCGGAAAGGTGGAGCATGGCCTCGGCGAGTGAAGTCTTGCCCACCCCGCCTTGGCCTACGAGCACCACGTTCCTTACGTTACCGGTCTTGGGAGCACCCATGATGACCTCCTTGCAGGGCCGCGCGCAATGCGCGACGCCAACGGGGAGAGTTCGCGGTCGGTGCCGTCCCGGGAGCAGCATGGTCGGCAGCCGAGCCGACTCACCCTCCAAATGTCCTATGCCACCACCCTACCCTCACGGGCGGCTGTCCATGCATACCTTTCGGCACACGTATGAATACAGGCGGCGAGAGGAAGAGACGAGCTTGTGAGGCAATTATTGAACCCCGTCGATGTAAACAAAAAGCCGCCACAGACCGTAAGACCTGTGGCGGCTTCGCCTCAATTAATAGTTGAGTAAATACCTGAGCCTATCCCTCGATACGGCTCAAGAACTCACGCGTGCGCCGCTCGCGCGGATGGTCGATGACCTGCTCGGCAGGACCCTCCTCGACAATACGACCGCCATCCATAAAGACCACGCGGTCGGCAACATCGCGCGCAAACTGCATTGCGTGGGTCACGATCACCATCGTCATGTTCTGCGCAGCGAGGTCCTTAATGACACGCAGCACCTCGGCCGTCAGCTCGGGATCGAGCGCCGAGGTCGGCTCGTCAAAGAACAGGATCTCCGGGTCGAGCGCTAGGGCGCGGGCAATACTCACGCGCTGCTGCTGACCGCCCGAAAGCTCACACGGAACCTTATTCTCGTTGCCCATAAGCCCCATCTGAGCAATCAATTCATACGCACGAGCTTCCGCCTGCTCGCGCGGGCGCTTAAGCACGCGGATCGGCGCGTCGATGATGTTTTTCATCACGGTATAGTGCGGGAACAGGTTGTAATTTTGGAACACCAGGCCGAATCGCGAGCGCGCCTGCTTGGGAACATCTCCCTTCGCATAGACCGCGCCCGATCCCACATCCGTCGCAACCGCAAGGTCGCCAAACGAAAGCGAGCCACCGTCGAGTGTCTCGAGCAGCGTAGCGCAGCGCAGCAGCGTGGACTTACCGCCACCCGAAGGCCCGATAATCGCCACGACCTCACCGCGCTTTACCTCGAGCGAGATATCCTTGAGCACCTCATTGCCGCCAAACGCCTTGCGCGCGTTCGCTATATTCATTACCGTTCCGGACACGGGAACCTCCATGTGTTTGAAAAGCACGACGGAACAGGCTAGTCGTGGTAGTAGTCAAGTCGCTTTTCGGCAGCGCCCAGCAGCATCTCGACCACAAAGTTAAAGACCCAGTAGATCAACGCCGCAATCGCAAACGGCACCATGCTCACCTGCGAGGCGACCAGCGCCTTGGCGGTCGAGAACATCTCACCCACGCCAATGGCAAACGCCAGCGACGTGTCCTTGACCAGTGTGATGATCTCGTTGCCCATCGCCGGCAGAATACGCTTGGCGACCTGCGGCATCACGATATACAGAAACGTCTGCAGACGCGAGTAGCCCAGCACCTCGGCGGCCTCATATTGACCGCGCGGAATCGACTGCAGGCCCGAGCGATAGATCTCGGCAAAGTAGCCGGCGTAGTTGATGATGAATGCCACGACGCACGCCGTCCATTTGGAATCGGGCGTGAGCGAGATGCCAAACACGTAGTACGGGGCAAAGTAGATCGCAAACATCTGCAGCATAAGCGGCGTGCCGCGCATGACCGAAATATAGATGCGCGCGATCCAGCGAAGCGGCGCAATTTTGCTCATGCGCATAAACGCCACGGGAATTCCCAGCGGAATCGACCCCAACAGCGTCAGCACAAACAGCTGCAAGCTGACCAAGAATCCCTGGCCAAGCATCTGCATCATGACCTGAATAGACAACCCAAGCTCTCTTTCACAGTAACGGAACAGCGAACCCAATGCTAAAGCGGGTTTTCCAGGTGCCCGAGTTTGCCGTGAAAGAGGAGCGCCGCGTACTAAATGTACGCAAGCGACGGTTTGAACGGCAAAATCGGGTGCCTGGGAAAGCCGCTATTTGAGCACCCAGTTGTCGAAGGAAAGACCATAGCTTGAATACTTGTCGCACAGGTCCTTGACCGTGCCGTCCTCATAGAGCGCCTTGAGCGACTCGGTCACGGCGTCGGCCGACTTGGTGTCGCCCTTCTTAAAGCCGACGGCGTAGTGCTCGCTGGACAGCGGCTTATCAAGCTGCGTATAGGCATCGGGCTTTGCGGCCAGCTGATACTGAGCGATCGAGAGGTCACAGGCAACGGCATCGACCGCACCACTCTCGAGCTGCATAAACGCCGTGTTGTACTCACCGATGGTATCGAGCGTGGCAAACGTCGCGGCCAGATCCTTCTGGTCGCCCTCGAGCACATCCTGCGCAGCGGAATCAGTCTGGGTAATCACGGTCTTGCCGGCAAGATCGTCCCAGCTCTTGATACCCGCGTCCTTCTTGACCACCAACACCTGCTCGTTGAGCATATACGGCTCGGAGAACGTGTAGTCGTCCTCGCGGCCCTCCATGGTAAAGCCGTTCCAGATGCAGTTGATGGCGCCGGAGTTGAGCAGCGTGTCCTTGGCATCCCAATCGATGGCCTCGTAATCGACATCCCAGCCCTGCTTATCGGCAACGGCCTTGGCAAGGTCAAGGTCAAAGCCCGTGTACTCGCCGTCATCGCCCACAAAGCCGTACGGAGGGTAGGACTTGTCAAAGCCCACCACGAGCTTCTTGGACTCCGCGGCGCCCTTCACATCCTTGGCCGCGGCAGAACCAGCAGCGGAGCCCTTGCCAGCACCACCGCCGCAGCCGACAAGACCAAGGCCAAGCACCGTGGCGAGCGAGCCGGCTAGACCAACAAACTGACGACGAGACATATCGGTATTCATGGTATTCCCCCTCGATAGCACTTTAGTTAGGTAAAGTGAGTCATGTAACGTTCAGAATCATACACTTTACCTTGATAGAGTACAAGGGAGGGTTTGCCCGCCGGGTGCCGGGGCAGGGGTTAAGTTTGCTGCTCTACAGTCCTGCTCACGACGGAGAGCACATTAAGTGCTCTCCTGTTCGTGCGGAACTCGCGACAAACTTAACTCCTGCCCCGGCACCCGGCGGGCAACCTTCGTTGAACTTATCACTGTCATGAAATGGCCGCTTGTATATCGTCCTTTAACTTGGAACGGTACAATGCTTTCAGCTTTCAATTTATACATTAGTGGGGTTAATTCATGGCAGAATCTCGTGCGGAGCGTAAGGCTCGTCGTGCTTTGATCGAGGCGGCTGAGGGGTCGGAAGAGAAAAAATCTTCTAAGAAATCCAAGTCGTCTCAGGATGCGAAGGGCAAGGTTAAGACCAAGCGTTCTGGCTCTCGTCAGGGCGGGGATAAGGCGCCTCACGTTCGCTCCAAAGGCTCGCGCAAGGATTCGGCTCAGCCTGCGCGTAAGGCCGTGGATCCCAAGTCTCCCTGTTCGATCATGAAAGCTTGCGGTGGGTGCACGGCGCTCAATCGTCCTTATAAGAAGCAGTTGGCGGCCAAGCAGGCTGCTATGGAGGAGCTGTTTGCTGAGCTCTGTGAGCGCGAGGGTGTTGCCGTTGATCCCATTCGCGGTATGGGTGTTACCCTGGGCGACCCGGGCAAGTATCCTGCGCCGCGTGGTTTTCGTCATAAGGCTGCCACTCCGTTTGCTCCCGGCAAAGAGGGCGCTGTCCGCTGCGGCTTTTTTGAACGTGGGACGCACAGGATCGTTGCTGTTCCTGAATGCCCTGTCGAGGCGCCGGGCACTCGTCAGATTCTCAACGGCATCGCTCGCGAGGCCGAACGTCTGCACATTCCCGCCTTTAACGAGGATAAGCACCTGGGTCTGCTTCGCTATGCCGTCGTTCGCTGCGGTTGGCGAACCGACCAGATCATGGTCACCCTCGTGACTGCCCAGCGCGATCTGCCGCATGCGCAGGAGTTTTTCGAGGCCGTCGCCGCACTCGATCCGCATATCGTCACCGTTGCCCAAAATATCAATGGCCGTCCCGGTAACGCCATCTTGGGTGAGGAGACTCGCATCGTCTATGGCGCCGAATGCATGCGCGACCAGCTGCTCGGCTGTGAGTTCGACATCTCCCCCACTGCGTTCTACCAGACCAACCCGCAGCAGACCGAGCTGCTCTACCGGCTCGCCATCGAAGGCATGGACCTACGCCAGGGCGACGTGCTTATGGATGCCTACTGCGGCAGCGGCACCATCGGCCTTTGCGCCGCAAAGGATGCCCAGGACAAGGGCATCGGTATCATGCTGCTTGGCGTGGAGCGCAACCACGCCGGCATCGCTGACGCACGTCGCAACGCCGAGCTCAACGGCCTTACTCGCAACGCATGGTTTATGGCCGACGATGCCACCGACTACATCCTCGATGCCGCCGACAACAACGAACGCGTCGACGTCCTTTCCATCGACCCGCCGCGCGCCGGCTCCACCCCCGAGTTCCTCGAGGCCGCCTGCGCGCTCAAACCGCGCCGCATCACCTATATCAGCTGCAACCCCGTGACCCAAGAGCGCGACCTGCACCAGCTCCTCGACGGAGGCTATCGCCTGCTCAAGATCACGCCGGTCGACATGTTCCCCCATACCGACCACACCGAAACCGTAGCGATCCTCGAGCGCCGCTAACCCACCCCGGTCGATTTTTGGGACAAGAAAGGGGGCGGCCCGTCTGGACCGCCCCCCTTTCGTTGGCTATATGAGCCCGTTACATGCTCTTGCGCAGGTCACACACGCCGGCAGCCGCCATCTCGCGCAGCAGCGTCTCGCGGTCGCGCGTCACGATCAGATCCAGCGGGAAGTGAATCTCATCGAGCATCTTGCGCGCCTGCTCGAGCTTGCCAATCGCCATACCAATGTGCGCGTCGGTCGAGACGCCAATCCCCACGCCCAGCTCGGCGCAGCGCTCGGCAATCTTGCGGCACACGCTCCAATGCTCGGCATCGGTGCCATGCTCAAGACTATGGTTGTTGATCTCGATAATCTTGTGCTTGGCCTTGGCCGCCAACAACACCTCATCGATATCAAACGGAACGCCCGAGCGACCCGCGTGGCCCAGCATGAACACCTTGGGGTGCTCCAGGGCATTGATATACATCTCGGTCGCCTGGGCCAACGTCGCACCTTCGGCAATCTGCGGATTATGCACGCTTGCAACCAAATAATCCAAATTGCGCGTAACCAAATCGAACAGCGAATGCTGGCGGCTGTACGAATCGCCAGCAATATCGAGCGTGACAGGAGTGTCCTCGCCAAACAGGCTTCCGTCCAGCGAAACGATATCGGCCTCGGCGCCACGCAGTACCAGTACGCCGCTCCAAATGCGCGGCCAGATATCCTGGTTGATAAAGAACTGGTAACTGCGCAGGTCATTGGGGCAAGGTGAAACCATAGAGCTCAGATGGTCGGCAGATCCGAGCACCTGCAGGCCACGCTCTGCCGCCCAGTACACATTCTCCTCAATGGTCGAATATGCATGCGCAGAGAACATCGTATGGGTATGGATATCACAAGAAAGCAGGTAGGGCATCGGATCTCCTTATCCGGCATGGCCGTCGCGTATATTCATTGTACGCATAGCTTTCGGCAGTCGTAAAACTGCTTCATCCCAATCACACAACGGCATAGACAACGGGGTCTGGCTTAAAACCAAACCCCGTTTCACGTAAAACATTGTAAGCAGAGCGCTTTACTTTTAACGATACTCGTCTGCCAACTGTTTCCAAGCGGGTAGCGATTTGATAATCGTCTCGTAACTCACGCAATAGCCAAGGCGGAACCAGCCCGGCATGCCAAAGCTGTCCGAGGGAACCGCGAGCAGTTCGTACTTCTTCGCGCGCGCGCAGAACGCATTCGCATCGGGCTCCAGCGCTTTCACCCACAGGTAGAACGCGCCTTCCGGCTCGACATAGGTGTAGCCGTACTCCGCTAGTGCGTCGGTGAGCGCCGTGCGGTTGCGCGCATAGGCCTCGACATCACTCGGCTCATCGATACAGTCGATGATCACGCGCTGGAAGAGCGCCGGTGCGCACACAAAGCCCAGCGTACGGGCGGCACCCGCAACAGCCGGCATCAGACGCGCCGCCTGCGGGTTGGTGTTGGGAACCAAAATCCAGCCCACGCGCTCGCCCGGCAGCGACAGCGACTTGGAGTACGAATAGCACACGACGGCGTGCTCGTAAATCGAGGGCACCCAAGGCACCTCGGCGCCGTATACAATCTCGCGATACGGTTCATCCGAGATAAGCATAATCGGGTTCTCGGGATCGCGCTTGGCGTTGACCTCGCACAAAACTTTAGCCAGGCGCGTCAAGGTATCGCGCGTATACACAGCGCCGGTCGGGTTATTGGGCGAGTCGATAATGACGGCAGCCGTCTTATCGGTAATCGCCTTGAGCACGTTATCCACGCTCAGCTGGAACGTATCTTCATCGGCGAGCGCCTCGACACACGTACAGCCGGCCTTCTCAATCCACACACGATACTCCGGGAAGTACGGAGCGATAACGATGACCTCGTCGCCCGGATTGGTAATCGCGTTGAGCGTGCAGGTGAGCGAAGCCGCGGCACCCACCGTCATAAAGACGTCCTTGCCCTCATAGCTCGTGCCGAAACGGCGATTGAGCGACTCAGCCACGGCGGTACGGCACTGCGGCAAACCCGGTGCAGGCGTGTATCCATGCAGCTGGTCGCTCGGCAGCTCCAAGGCCTTCTTAATGGACTCAGCCACGGCGGCAGGCGCCGGAACACTCGGGTTTCCCAGCGAAAAATCGAATACGTTCTCTGCACCGATCTGTGCCTTGCGCTCAAGGCCATAGCTAAAAATCTCACGGATGATGGAACTTTCCGCACCGCGAGCAAACATAGTTTCGTTGATCATCTGTTCCCCTTTCGCATAGGCGCTATTGTACGCTTTAGTCGGGCAAAGTGCCGCAGCAATGTTGATTGGGGCCAGACTTAAATGCGTGAAAACGCTCATTTAAGTCTGGCCCCAATCAACAGACGGCCCCATATCGCTCAAAAGAAAAAACCTCCGCAGGTTTCCCCGCAGAGGCTTTTGCCACAAAGACTATTTGTCGTCGTCGGTGTCAGTGCCGGCATTGACGGCACAGTCATCGCCGGCATCATCGGATGCGGTCTCTGCATCTTCCTGCATAGCCGCCTGCGCAAATGCCGCGGCGTCCGCCGCAAGCTCCTCCTCGCTCATACGAGGCGCACGCTTCTTGGTCGGCATGCCGGCCGCCTTGGCATTGCGCTCCTCCTTGGCCGCCAGGATATCGCCCTCGCGCTCAAGATAGGCATCCCACTCGTTGTCGAGCAGGGCGTTCACGGCGTCGCCTTCGACGGTCTCGCGCTCAAGCAGCACCTTGGCCATCAGATCGAGCTGATCGCGACGGGCATCCAAAATCTCGACCGCACGGCGATGGGCCTCGCGCATGATGCGCTGAACCTCGATATCGATGCGGCGCGCCGTCTCCTCGGAGTAATCCTGGTGATCGGCGTAATCGCGGCCCAGGAATACCTGATGCTGTGCCTCACCAAACACCTGCGTTCCAAGCTCCTCGCTCATGCCCAGACGCGTAACCATCTCGCGCGCCATCTTGGTCGCGCGCTCCAGATCGTTGCTCGCGCCCGACGTGATGTCGTCGCACATGAGCTCCTCGGCAACGCGGCCGCCCAAGAACACGGCAAGCTCGTCAAGCATCTCGTTCTTGGTCTTGAGGAAGTGGTCCTCCTGCGGAAGCTGCAGCGTGTAGCCCAGCGCCTGACCGCGGCTGACGATCGAGATCTTGTGGACCGGATCGGAATGCTCCAGGATGTGGCCCACCAGGGCGTGACCGCTCTCGTGGTAGGCAATCGTGGTGCGCTCGGCCTCGGTCATCACGCGACCCTTGCGCTGCGGACCGGCAATCACGCGCTCCATCGACTCCTCGACCTCGTCCATGGAGATCACAGAACGATGGCGGCGCGCAGCCAGCAGTGCAGACTCGTTGAGCAGATTTGCCAGATCGGCGCCGGTGAAGCCAACGGTCATCTGGGCGAGCTTCTCAAACTTTACATCCTCGTCCATCGGCTTGTTCTCGGCATGCACGCGCAAGATCTGCTCGCGGCCCTTCACATCCGGACGGTCGACCGTAACCTGACGGTCAAAACGACCGGGACGCAGCAATGCCGGATCCAGGATGTCAGGACGGTTGGTCGCGGCGATCAGGATGACCGACTCGCTTTCCTCAAAACCGTCCATCTCGACCAGCAGCTGGTTGAGCGTTTGCTCGCGCTCGTCGTGACCGCCACCCAAGCCAGCTCCGCGCTGACGTCCCACGGCATCGATCTCGTCAATAAAGATGATTGACGGAGCCTGAGACTTGGCCTCCTTAAAAAGGTCGCGCACGCGGCTGGCGCCGACACCCACGAACATCTCGACAAAGTCGGAACCCGAGATGCTAAAGAACGGCACGCCCGCCTCGCCGGCGACGGCCTTGGCCAGCAGGGTTTTACCGGTACCCGGAGGGCCAACCAGCAACACGCCGCGCGGAATCTTGGCGCCCAGCTTGCGATAGCGGTCCGGATCGCTCAAAAAGTCGCGAATCTCCTCGAGCTCCTCGACTGCCTCGTCCACACCGGCAACATCCTCAAACTTGACCTTGGGGCGCGTTGCCTCGTTGGTCTTGGCGTTGGTCTTGCCAAACTGCATGTTCCTGCTGTTGGCGCCCATCATCTGGCGCATAAAGTAGAACATGATGGCGATCAGGGCGATCGTCGGAAGCACGCTCATCGCCAAGTCGCCCCAAAAATCGGGGTCATTGGTGTTGACGATGTACTTGGTATCGGGGTGCTCCGCCATAAGCTCGGCAAGCGAATCGGAGCCGACATAGGTCGAGGAGAAGCTCTTGAGCTCGCTCGTGTCACCCTTGTCCTTTTTCGTCTTCCAGTAATGACCCGCCACGCTTCCGTCTTGAACCGTATAGGTCAAATCTTCGACGCGATCCTGCTTAATGGCGTTAACCATCTCGCTCGTCGCGAGCTTTACGGTATTGCTGGAATTGGCAAAGCCGGAGCCCATGTTAAAGAAGGCGTAGCCCAGAAGCGCGCAAGCCAAAATAAAATACAGCCAGCCCGTACGCGTGGGCTTCTTGCCTCCGGGCATCCCCGGGATCTTAGGCTCCCGGGGAGTCTGGGAATTGTTATCGTTACGGTCGTCGGGCATCTTACGAATAAACCTCCGGTTTCAAAATGCCCAGATACGGAAGGTTACGATAGCGCTCGGCATAGTCGAGGCCGTAGCCCACCACAAAGGCATCGGGGCAATGGGTTCCAACATACTTGGGCGTGACGGCCGAGGTACGGTCCTCAACGTCCTTCCACAGGAAGGCGGCAACCTCCAGCGAAGCGGGCTTGCGGCTCTCGAGGTTCTTCATCAGATACTTGAGCGTCAGGCCCGAGTCCAGAATGTCCTCGACGATCAGCACGTCGCGACCGCGGATGTCGATATCCAGGTCCTTAATGATACGCACGATGCCCGAGGACTTCACACCGTCGCCATAGCTCGAAACGGCCATGAAATCGATGTTGGTCGGCAGCTCGATCTTGCGCATCAGGTCGCCCATAAAGACCACGGCGCCGCGCAGGACCGCAATCAGCACCAGATCCTTACCCGCGTAGTCGCGAGTAATCTGCTCGCCTAGGCGAGAGACGATACCGTCGATATCCTCCTGCGTAAACAGAACCTTCTCGATATCCGGATGTTGAGAAGCCATGACAACCCTTTCTTGTGCTTATCGCCCACACACCGCCGTATGGACGCGAACTTCACATTCTAGCAGCGCACGGGGTATATTTTCCAGCCCGTACGCCATCAGCGCGGGAATACCGTCAACGTCGCACAGAATAGCTGGCGTGGGACGCTATTCCGCATCGACCACGCGGAGCAGATATGCCACGCGCGTTGCGGCCGTGCACTTAAAACGCTCGTCCGCGCGAACTCCGGCGACCCATACCACGGCACCTCCCGGAGCCGTTCTCACCACAGGAACGCCTGCGCGCTCAGAAACGGGAATACGAGCCTCGTTCAGCAGGTCTGACACTTTCTTGCTTCGGCCGTTCATCCCCAACGGGCACATCACATCTCCCGGTGCGGGACCGTCCACCCACAGGCGCGCCAATCGCGCCTCGGCAGGGATCTCGCCACGCGAGCCCGCCAGGATCCGCTCACTATCGCTGTCGGCAAAACCCAGGGCAGCCGCGTCTACCAAAGCTGTCACTTCCCCGGCAGCCGCAAGCTCACGGGCGCGGCGCACGATATCGCATCCCGGTTCAACGGCCATCGGCTCTGCGACCAGCACACGTCCCCCGCCCAACGGCAAACGACCGGGTACGGTAACCCAGTCCGCGACCAGGCCCTCGCGAGCCACCGGCGCCTTAAACGCCAGCATGCCAAACTCAATGCGTGCGTCAATCCCCGCCGGAAGCGTGACCGAGCCGGCGCCCTCGGCAACGCAGGAAAGGACTCGCTCCACATGTCGCATCTCTGGACGAGCGTCCGGATCGATGCGTTTAATCGCCAGTCTCACGATGCGCCGCGCGATTACCACCTCAGCCGCGGCCAGTCGACGAGCGTCAAGGACCAGTGCACCCGCCGCCTCCTTACGCAGGCAGCTTCGGAACGCCTGTGCGGAAAGCTGGGAAAGAAAGGCATCCTCATCGCCTAAGATCTCGCAAGCGGCGCCAATCGTCTTACAGACGTTCGCGTTGCGCTGCGCCACCACCGGCATCACCCGATGGCGCACATAGTTGCGCAGGTACGAAACGTCCTCGTTGCTTTCATCTTCCCGCCACGGCTGACCGTGCACCTGCAGATAGCTCACGAGCTCATCATGCGTGAGGTCGAGCAAGGGGCGAACCACAATGTTCCGACGGCGCGGAATGCTCGATAGACCCGCGGGACCCGACCCTTTAATGGCATTCATCAAAAATGTTTCCGCGCGGTCCGACGAAGTATGCGCGGTACAGATACGAGCCGCCGTCCGCGGTGCGCCCGATTCGGCACAAAGTTCGCGAACGTATCTCCGTGCCGCGGCATAGCGCACCTCGCGAGCCGCAGCCTCGATATTGCCCGATTCGTCATCAAAATAGGCATGCTCAACACACAGCGGCAAACCGTATTGTGCGCACAGGTCACGTACAAAGGCCTCGTCGCCATCGGATGCCTCCCCGCGCAGATGATGGTTTACATGCAGCACGTGCAATCGCTCGCGCGCAATGGGAGCGACGCCGCGCCCGTCCTGGATATCCAGCTTTGATGTGCAAGCCATAAGGAGCAGCGCCGTCGAGTCCGCACCGCCTGATACCATGAGCACTACGGGGGCAGCGGCCTGCCGCGTTGCCAGGGCGCTCTTATCCGTCCTCGGCGCGGCATGATGTCCATAGTGCTGAGATACCGTTGGCATTCGCTTCCTCCTCTATTCGTCCGCACTCATTGTATCCTTTGGAATCTTATGTCTCGCCTGCACCTTCATATCCTCGGCAGCGGCTCAAAAGGCAACTGCGCACTCGTCGAGGGACCTCAGGGGCTCATCATGATCGACAACGGCCTGTCCCGCCGCGAGACACTTAAACGCATGGCGGAGCTTGGCCTCTCGGCAGACGACGTCGCCGCTCTTGTAATCACCCATGAGCATGGTGACCATATCAAGGGGCTCGATGTATGGTGCAAGCACTGGCATGGTCCCCTCTTTGCCAGCAGGGACACCCTTTCATGCAAAGAAAACCTCGCGCGCCTGCCCGTAGAGGAATTTGACCCCGGCGACACGCTCCCCATTGCCGGCATCCACGTGCAAACCTACTCAACATCGCACGATGTCATCAATCCTGTCGGCTATCGATTTAATGCTCTTGATGATTCCATTGGGTTTGCCACCGACACCGGAGAGTTATCGAGCAAGGCCATAGGCATCCTCAAAGACTGTCGAGTTCTCGCGCTCGAAAGCAACCACGATGTAGCTATGCTGCGCGAAGGAGCGTACCCCCGCTTTCTTCAGGAGCGCATCCTGTCCACAAAGGGGCACCTCTCCAACAACCAGGCCGCCGAAGCCGCGCGCGAACTTGTTACCGATCGCACCGAACAGCTCATCGCCATGCATATCAGCCAGGACAATAATCGTCCAAGCCTTACCGTCAAAAGCTATGCCAACGCGCTTGATGCAAGTCTCGATGATGAACTCGGCAGCTCAGCCACCTGTTTTCAAGGGCCACGGAAGCTCTCTATACGCCCTGCAAGTCAGTATCAACCGACAACTATTCAATAGCCCACTCAAGACAACAAAAGGGGGCTGGGAATCACTTCCCAGCCCCCTTAATCCATACTCTCGATTGAAGCAGAGCCATCGTTAGTCGATAGAAATCTTCGTGACGTTCTTCTTCTCGACGATCTTAGGAACCGTAACGGTGAGGATGCCGTCAGCATACTTTGCAGAGAGGCCCTCGCTCGAAGCGTCCTTCAGATATACGCCACGCGTCGCGCTGTACGAGCTAAACTCCTTCTGGAGGAAGTTCTTACCCTCGTTTTCGGCGCTCTCCTCGACGTTCACGCTGATGGACAGGCGACCCTCATTGAGCTCAACGTCGATGTCATCCTTGGCGACACCGGTCAGATACGCCTTGACCTCGTAGCCATCGCCCTTGTCCTCAACGTCAACGGGGAACGCCTTGGAGGCAATCGAGTTGTTTGCAAGGTCGGTCATATCATCAAACAGATCGAACAGCGAGCTAGCAGAAGGACGAACGCCAAAAACCGAACGATAAGGAACCATGCTTGCCATGTTTACCACTCCTTTTAAGGACTGCCGAGCCATCTTCTAGGTGACTGGGACTTCTTTTGACGCTCTTATATATGCCCACCCAGTGCTCATATATACATCGACTATAAAGTTTTTTGAGTCCAGTACTATAAGCTTATCTAAGTGTGTATGACTAAGGTCTTAGTAAGGTTAAGGTTCTTTGAACCAGAGCTTAAATAAGAAGTATGTTCGCAGCTACAAATAACAAGGGGCTTACAATGAGCGCGTACGCGTTGTTGGTAACGAGCTAAAGGGCATCATGGACGACCAAAACCAGAACAATATGTTTATGCCGACACAGGGCGAAGATACTTCTACGCAGCCGCCACGGTTCCATCGCCCTCACATCTCGCAAGAGCCCATTAATGATCCTGAGCCCGATTATGTGACGAGAAATCGATATCAAACGCTCGAGGATGCCCAAACGGGACGTAAACATATGGGCGTTGCCTCGGGAGACCCTGTATATCTGAAAGACGCACCATTATCTAAAAACAGTGCAGTTAGTGATGAGCCGATGAAAGCATCCGCCGCTCATCAACAAAGAGGGCCTCGACCCAAGCAAACCTTGACGCATTCGGCTCGCTATCTCGAGACTCCAAAACAGGGAAAATCAATCTTCGTTTCGTCAAGTAAACGACGCAAGCAGCATCAGCTGACAATCCTGCTTATGATCATTGCGGCCATAGCAGTTGCCCTTGTTATACGATTTATTTTCTTTAAATAAAGGCTCAATACCGAAAACAACAAGATCGTCTGGTGTAATTGAGTCATTCACGCCCCGTAAACGCAAAAAAGGGGGAGGCCGCGAGGCCTCCCCCTTCTTCAAGTCTTGCGACGGCTCGGTGCCGTCCACCGGTCAGCGGCGCCCTGGCC